>NZ_JBHYVB010000035.1:8324-29256 GCF_042750115.1 Streptomyces sp. NPDC059455 | reverse complement strand
GGCGGGGGCGTGCCGCGGCGCACCAACCCGCGCGCGTTCACCGCGCTCGACGGGGTGGTGACCCCCCTGCACTAGGCGGACTTCGCCCGGTCCCGCGGGGGAATCGGCCGGGCCGCCGCCCGCGAACTAGTCGACGGGCGGCGCAGGGTGCTCCAGGTGACGGTGGCCGGGGTGGACGACGCGCCCATCGGCGCTGACGCGGAGGTGCTGCGCGCCCTGCGCACCTCGCTGGCCGCCTACGGGGACACCCGGCTGCCGGTCCGGGTGGATGTGCGGGAGCTGGTGCTGCTGGTGCTGGTGGCACGGGTGAAGGTGGCGCCGGACCACTCCTGGGAGCTGGTCGAACCCCGGCTGCGCCAGGCCCTGCTGGGCGAACTGGGCTATCCAGGGCGCGAGTTGGGGCAACCGGCCGCGCTCTCCGAGGTCCTGGCCACCGCGCAGTCGGTGCCCGGTGTGGACTACGTGGACGTGGACGCCTTCACCGGCGTCCCGGCCTCCAGCACCCCGCGCGAACTGGCCGGCCTGGCCGCCCGGCTCACCGAGCCCAGCGCCGTGGTCCCCGCCCGGTCCGCCGAGTACGCCGAGGACACCTACCGGATCACCGCCACGGGCGGCGAGACGCTCACCGACATCGCCGGACGCCACGGCATCCCGCTCGCCGAACTGCTGCGCCTCAACCCCGACATCACCGACACCCGCCGGCTCGCCAAGGGGCGTTCGGTGTCCGTCTTCCGCGGCATCCGCCCGGCGCGGCTCGCGATGTTCTCACCCGATGTCCCGGACACGCTGATCCTCACGGAGGTCACCTCATGAGCAGGGAGCCGGACGGGCTCGCCGAGCTGCTTCCGCAGTGGCATCGCCTCAGGGACGCCGAGGCGGGCGAGCCCCTGCGCGCCCTGCTCGCCGTGCTCGCCGAGCAGGTCGATCGGGTACGCGACGGGGTGGAGCAGAGTTACGACGACTGGTTCGTGGAGACCGCCACCGCATGGGTGCTGCCGTACCTCGGCGATCTGGTGGGCTACCGCCCACTGCCCGGCTACGAGCGGGTGCTGGCCACCGGACTGCGCGACGGCGGACCGCCGGACGCGTCCCTGGCGCGGCTGGCCGAGGCGCTGGCGCCACGCCGGGACGTGGCCGCCACCGTGGCCTACCGGCGGCGCAAGGGCACGCTCGCGCTGCTGGAGGAGCTCTCCGCGTCGGTGGCCGGATGGCCCGCCCGCGCCGTCGAACTCTCCCGGCTCACCGCGCACCAGCAGCCGGTGAAGCTCTACGGCGGGACGGGCGGCGCGGCGGCGGACCTGCGCAGGTTCTCCCGGGGCCGGCTCGCCGATCTGCGGGACGGGGCCGCGCTGGATCTGGCGGGCGGGCCGTTCGGGACGGTGGCGCGCTCGGTGGACGTACGGCGCGCGGGCTCCCGCCGCGGACAGGGCGGCCACTCCCCGGCCGGGGTCGGGCTGTTCGTGTGGCGGCTGAAGCCGTACCAGGTGACCAGGGCGCCCGCGTACTGCATCGACCGGGCCCGCAACCTCTACACCTTCTCCATCCTCGGCAATGACACCCCGCTGGTGACCCGCCCCGAACCCGAACCGTCCGCCGCGCGCCCCCTACCTTCGGCGGGGGGACCCCCGGCCGCTGCCGACAACGTGCCCGCGTACATCCGCCGCCGTCAGCTCGCGGACCACCTTCTCGACACTTACGGTCCGGGCAAGAGCTTCACCATCTGGCGGGACGGGCACGACGAGCCCGTGCCGCCGTCGGACATCGTGGTGGCCGATCTGACGGACTGGCGCTACCGCGCCAAGCGCGGCCAGGTGGTCATCGACCCCGAGCTCGGCCGGATCGCCTTCGGCTCGCGCACCGCGCCCCGCCACGGCGTCTGGGTCACCTACCACTACGCGTACCCCGACGACATGGGCGGCGGGGAGTACGACCGGGACGACCGCGAGACCTCCCCGGCCGCGGAGGTCTACCGGGTCGGGCCGGGGTGTGCGTACCAGCGGATCATGGACGCGTACCGGCAGTGGCAGCACGACCGGCGGGGCGGGCGATGCGGCCCCGAGGGCATCATCGAGATCACCCACAGCGGCGCCTACCAGGAGCAGCTGGACTTCGACCTGGACCCGGGCGACCGGCTCGAACTGCGCGCCGCCGAGGGCACCCGGCCGGTGATCCGGTTGCTGGACTGGTACAGCAACCGCCCCGACGCGCTCAACATCCGGGCGCGGGAGGAGCACGGGAACACCGGTGGCGAGGCGCCGCGCATCGTGCTGGACGGGCTGCTGATCGCGGGGCGCGGCCTCAACGTCACCGGGCCGGTCGGCGCCGTGGTGCTGCGCCACTGCACCCTCGTCCCCGGCTGGTCCCTGGAGCCGGAGTGCGAGCCGCGCTCGCCCGACGAGCCCAGCCTGGTCCTGGAGCGCACCACCGCATGCGTCCAGATCGAGCGCAGCGTCCTCGGCACCATCGAGGTGATCGGCGAGGAGGTGCACACCGATCCGCTCGCCCTCCACATCCGGGACTCCATCCTGGACGCCACCGGACACGACCGCCCGGCGCTGTCCGCCCCGGACTGCCGCCACGCCCACGCCGTACTGCACGCCCACCGCACCACCGTCATCGGCGAAGTGCACACCCACGCCGTGCGGATCGGCGAGAACAGCCTCTTCACCGGGCGGATACACGTGGCCCGACGCGGTGTCGGATGTCTGCGGTTCAGCTATGTGCCGCCGGGCTCGCGCACCCCGCGCCGCCACCGCTGCCAGCCGGATCTGGTGGGGGCCGAGGAGGCGTGGCGGGTGCGGCCGCTGTTCAGCGGCGAGCGCTACGGCACACCGGTGTACGGGCAGTTGGCGGCCGGATGCGCGGCGGAGATCCGCCGGGGCGCCGAGGACGGCGCCGAGATGGGCGCCTTCCACGACCTGTACCAGCCGCAGCGCGAGGACAGCCTGCGGGCGCGGCTCGCGGAGTACGCGCCGGCGGGCACGGACGCGGGAGTCATCGCCGTGACGTGAGCCGATGTGACACCAACACCGACACCGACACCGATGCCGACGCCGGTGCCCCAGCCCGTCCGCCCGTCCGCCCGAGCCGCGCCCGCCAGACTTCCGAACCTTCCGAGGGGGACCCCTTCCATGCACGCCGATCTCTCCCGACTCACCTTCCGGCCCGACCGGCGCTACTCCGCCGTCGTCGCCCAGCAGGGCCGCGTACAGCTCGACGCCGACGCCAACGAGCAGACCGCGATCCAGCTCCACCAGGCCCGTACGCTCGCCGCCGACCTGATCGGGCAGCACGGCGGCCCGTCCGGGGACGCCGGATTCCATATCCGGTTCAAGGGCGGCAGCCGCGATCTGGACGACCTGATCATCGAGGGCGGCCGCTACTACGTGGACGGCATCCTGTGCGACGCGACCCGGCCGCTGCCCGGTGTGTCCGTCGAGGACGAGGCGGCGGACCAGGCCTCCGGCACGGAGGACGAGGCCGATACGCCCGAGCCCGACGAGCCGCCCGCCACCTGGACCTACTGGGACCAGCCGGACGCCTACCGGGACCCGGAGCGGCCGGGCGACCGGCTGCCGGAGCAGCGCCCGTTCCTGGTCGCCCTGAAGGTGTGGGAGCGGTCGGTGACCGCCGCCGAGGACCCGGCGCTGCGCGAGGTGGCCCTCGGCTCGGCGATGCCGGACACGGCGGCGCGGGTCAAGGTGGTCTGGCAGGTGCTGCCGGTGGAGAGCGCGGCCCTGGAGCTGGAGAACCCGGGAGGGGCGAGCAAGGAGCAGGTCGGCAAGGCGTTCGAGGCATGGGCGCGGAAGGCAACGGCGCCCGGGTCCCGGCTGGCGGCGCGCGCCGAGCGGCCGGAACACGCGGACCAGGACCCCTGCCTGGTCCGCCCGGACGCCCGCTACCGGGGGCCGGAGAACCAGCTGTACCGAGTGGAGGTCCACGAGGGTGGTACGGCGAAGGAGGCCACCTTCAAATGGTCCCGGGAGAACGGCTCGGTGGTCTTCCCGGTCGATGAACTCGACGGCACCTGGGTCGAGTTGGCCTCGCTGGGCAGCGACGACAAGCTGGATCTGGGCGTCGGGGACCTGGTGGAGTTCGTGGACACCGCGTACACCAGCCGGGGCGAACCGCTGCCGCTGCTGCGAGTGGAGGAGGTCGACCTGCCGGGGCGGCGGGTGCGGCTGTCCGGTGAGCCCGAGCCGGGTGTCGGCCGCCGCCCCGAGCTGCGGCCGTTCCTGCGCCGCTGGGACCACCGGGAGACCACCCGGCGCCCCCGCAAGGGCGCGGCGGCGCGGCTGAGGCGCGGCGCGCTCAAGGTCGAGGAGGGCCGCTGGCTGCCCCTGGAGGACGGAGTCGAGGTGTACTTCGCCCCCGACGGCGCCTACCGCTCCGGGGACCACTGGCTGATCCCGGCCCGCACCGCGACGGGCAGCGTGGAGTGGCCGGTGAACGCGGCCCGCAAACCGCTCCTCCGGGCCCCGGACGGGATCCAGGCGCACTACGCGCCCCTGGCGTGGGTGACCGCCGAGCAGGCCGAGCTGGATCTGCGGATGGTGTTCGGGCCGCTGGCCGTGCCCGCCCCGGCCGCGGACGCGTCGGCGCTCGCGGCGGAGGCCGAAGCGGCGGCCGAGACCAGGGCCAGGGAGGACACAGAACCGGAAGCGTAGGCCCGGTCCGGAGCCGATTGAGTTCCGTGCCCGTGGCATCCGTACATCACCATGCCGCATCCCTAAGGAGCACATCACCATGGCCACGCCGCTCACCGCCGACCGTCTGCTCAAGGCGCTTCGCGACGAGGGACTGGAAGTCCATGAGTACCGCGACTGGCGGACTCACAACCGCAACAGCAAGGGCCCCTGGGGGCCGGTCAACGGTGTGATGATCCATCACACCGTCACCAAGGGCACCGACTCCTCCGTGGAGCTGTGCTACGAGGGACACGCCTCGCTGCCGGGGCCGCTGTGCCACGGCGTCATCGACAAGTCCGGCGCGGTTCACCTGGTCGGCAACGGCCGCGCCAACCACGCGGGCCTGGGCGACAGCGACGTGCTCAGAGCCGTCGTCAACGAATCCGCGCTGCCCCCCGACAACGAGGCCGACACCGACGGCAACCGCCACTTCTACGGCTTCGAGTGCGTCAACCTCGGCGACGGCGAGGACCCCTGGCCGGAGGCGCAGAAGCTGGCGATCGAGAAGGTGTCCGCGGCCATCTGCCGCGCCCACGGCTGGACCCAGCGCTCGGTGATCGGCCATCTGGAGTGGCAGCCGGGCAAGGTCGACCCGCGTGGCTTCACGATGGACAGCATGCGCAGCCGCGTCGCCAAGCGGCTCGGCGCCAAGCCGGACGGCCCGGCGTCCAAGCCACCGGCGTCCTACGAGCCGTTCCCGGGCGCCGACTTCTTCCGGAACGGCCGCGAAAGCAAGATCATCACAGCGATGGGCAAGCGGCTGGTGGCCGAGGGCTGCGGACGCTACGAGGAGGGCCCGAGCCCGGAGTGGACCGAGGCGGACCGCAAGTCCTACGCGGCCTGGCAGCGCAAGCTGGGCTACTCCGGCGATGACGCGGACGGCACCCCCGGCAAGACCAGCTGGGACAAGCTGCGCGTGCCGAACGTCTAGCCGTCACACCAGTTCCGCTCCCCTACCCGCCCCTTCCCTCAACTGGGGCTCCGGCCCAGACCCCGGGGTCCGGGGGCGAAGCCCCTGCCACGCGGCGGAGCCGCATATCGATGCCGCGGGAAGGGGCGGGGAGGGGAAAGACCCGCCGGACACCCCGTAGCGGCAGCGGCGCGCAGGACGGCCGGGGCTTCGTGGCATGGGGTCACGGCGCCTCGGTGTCGTCGCCGACCGTGAAGCCCAGGATCGAGCCGCCACCCGGGCGCGGCCGGGCGAAGACGGTGCCGCCGTGTGCGAGGGCGACCTCGCGCACGATGGCCAGGCCCAGCCCCGAACCGGGCAGGCTGCGGGCGCCGGGCGCGCGGTAGAAGCGGTCGAAGACCCGCTCGCGGTCCTCCTCGGCGATACCCGGGCCCCGGTCGAGGACCTCCACCCGGCGGCCGCTGATCATCACCTCGACGGGCTCGGTGCCGCCCTGGTCGAACTTGGCCGCGTTCTCCACCAGATTGGAGACCGCGCGCTGCAGGGTGGCCGGGTGGCCCGTCAGCCGGGTGTCGCCCTCCGCCTGTACGGTGATCTCCCGGCCGGTCCGGCGCCGGGCGAGGGTCACGGCGGTGGTGGCCACTTCCTCCAGCGAGACCTCGGTACGGGGTTCGTCGTCCCGCTGCCCGGCCGCCAGGTCCACCAGTTCGTTGACCAGATCGGTCAGCTCCCGGGTCTCCCCCGCCAGATCGGCCAGCAGATCCTCCCGCGCGGGCCCCGGCAGCTCCTCGAAGCGGCGCAGCAGGGAGATGTTGGTGCGCAGCGAGGTGAGCGGGGTGCGCAGCTCGTGCCCGGCGTCCTGGACCAGCCGCCGCTGGTCGTCCTTGGAGCTCGCGAGCTGTCCGAGCATGCCGTCGAAGGCCCGCCCGAGGCGGCCCACCTCGTCGTCCCCGGCGACCGGCACCGCCACCTCCATCCGGCCGGTGGCGGCCACGCCCTCGGCGACCCGGGTCAGCCGCACCAGCCGCCGGGTGATCCGCCCGGCCAGCCACCAGCCGGCCAGCCCGGCGGCCAGGATGACGGCGATCACGAACAGCGCGGTGCGCTTCTGGAGCTCGCGCAGCAGATCCTCGGTGTCGCTGATCTGCTGGGCCACCTGGATCGCGCCGGTGCCGTCGCCCACGGCCACCGTGGCCATCCGGTACTGCTCCCCGCCGATGCCGATCTCGCGCCGTACGACGGTGCCCGGGGTGCCGGAGGCGGCGGTCGTCCGGTCCGCGGCGACCACCGGCAGCGGGGGCTTGCCCGCGTCGTAGACCGTGCCCCGGCCGTTGATCACCTGGACGTCCATCCGGCTGATCCGGCGCAGATCGTCCCGCAGGTCGTACGGGACGGGCACGACGGACTCCGAGGGGTACTGCCGCAGGATCACCTTCTCGCCGCGGACCTGACCGCGCAGATCGCGGATGATGCCGTCGAACGCCGACTGCTGGTCCACCCGCACCAGCCCGGCCGCCGCGTCATAGCTGAGCCCGCCGACCAGGAGGGTGACCACGGTGGCCGCCGCCGAGAACGACAGCGCGAAGGTGGTCCGCAGACTGGGCCGGCCACGGCGGAGCGGGGGGAGCCGCACCATCACTCCTCCCGCAGGCTGTATCCGACCCCGCGCACCGTGTGGATCAGCGGGGCGCGCCCCTCCGGATCGACCTTGCGGCGCAGATAGCCGATGTAGACGGCGAGGTTCTTCGAGCCGGGGCCGAAGTCGTAGCCCCAGATGCGGGCGTAGATGGTGGTGTGGTCCAGGACGATGCCCGCGTTGCGGGCCAGCAGTTCCAGCAGGTCGAATTCGGTGCGGGTCAGTTCCAGCTCCGTACCGCCGCGCCAGACCCGCCGGGCCGAGGAGTCCAGGCGCAGATCGGCGACCTGCAGCACCCCGTCGATGGCGGTGTCCTCCGGCGCGGCCGGTTCGGCGGGGGCGGCGCGGCGCAGCAGCGCGCGCAGCCGGGCGAAGACCTCCTCGATCTCGAAGGGCTTGGCCACATAGTCGTCCGCGCCGGCGTCCAGCCCCTCGATCCGGTCGGCGGTCTCGACCCGCGCGGTGAGCATGAGGATGGGGGTGCGGTCCCCCTCGGCGCGCAGCACCCGGCACACCTGGAGCCCGTCCACGCCCGGCATCATCACGTCCAGCACGACCACGTCCGGGCGCTCGCGGTGGATGGCCGCCAGCGCCTCTATCCCGTCGGGTACGGCGGTGACGCGGTACCCCTCCAGGGTCAGGGCGCGTTCCAGGGCCTGGCGGATGGCACGGTCGTCCTCGGCGAGCAGCACGGTGTTGGTCACACCCCGAGTCTGCCAAGGCCACAGCGTGCCCGCGGCGGGCGGGGGTCCTGAGCGGGGCTTCTTACCCCGCTCTCACCTTCTTCACGCGGTGGGCTTACCGGGCCTCGACAAGGTGTCGACCAGCTTCCGGGGGAAACCCGCCCCGGGGACGCACCCGGCCGGAGAAAATACCGCATGAAGATCGCATTCCTGCTGCACAACGCCTACGGGATCGGCGGAACGATCCGGACGACGATGAACCTCGCGACGGCGCTCGCCGACCGCCATGAGGTCGAGATCGTCTCGGTGATGCGGCACCGCGAGACGCCGCGTTTCGCCCTCGACCCGCGGGTGCGGCTGATCCCCCTGGTGGACACGCGTCCGGAGAGAGCGGACGCGAAGGACCCGCTGTTCTTCGAGGCCAGCCGGGACTTTCCGGCCGCCGAGAAGCGGATCAAGCAGTACAACCGGCTGATGGACAAGCGGGCCGCGGAGTATCTGCGCGGCTGCGACGCCGATGTGATCGTCGGCACCCGGCCGGGGGTGAACGTCTACATCTCCCGCTTCGCCCCGCGTCGCGCCCTGCGCATCGCCCAGGAGCACCTGCGGTACGAGGCGCACAGCAAGAAGCTGCGGGCGGAGCTGGCCCCGTTCTACCGGACGCTGGACGCCGTCGTCACCACGACGGAGGCGGACGCCGCGGTCTACCGCAAGAAGATGCCGATGCCGGGGGTGCGGACCCTGGCGATACCCAACAGCGTCCCCGAGCCCGACGTCGCCCCCTCCGAGGGCACCGAGCCGGTGATCGCGGCGGCCGGGCGGCTGGTCCGCGGCAAGCGCTTCGACCTGCTGATCGACGCCTTCGCGGAGATCTCGGCGAAGTTCCCGGCCTGGCGGCTGCGGATCTACGGCGGGGGCGCGGAGAAGGAGCGGCTCGCGGAGCACATCGAGCGGCTGGGCCTGTCCGGGAGCGCGGAGCTGATGGGGTCCCGCTCCCCCATCGAGGCGGAGTTCGCCAAGGCGTCGCTGGTCGCGGTCGCCTCGGATGCCGAGTCGTTCGGGATGACGATCGTGGAGGCCATGCGCTGCGGGGTGCCGGTGGTGAGCACCGACTGCCCGCTGGGCCCCGCCGAGATCATCAAGGACGGGGTCACCGGACGGCTCGTCCCCACCGGGGACAAGCACGCGCTGGCGAGCGCCCTGATGGAGCTGATGGGCGACGCCCCGGCCCGGCGGGCGATGGGCGCGGCCGCCCTGGAGAGCTCCCGGATCTATGACCCGGAGCCGATCGCCCGGCGCTACGACCAGCTCTTCGAGGAGCTGCGCGCGAGCCGGTCCGCCCGCCTCTGGGAGCGCTACCGGACCGCCGCCCGCGCCCGTCTGCGGCGGCTGGCTCGCCGCCTCGGCCTCTCCCCCGGCCGCCGCACCCCGGCGGCGGGCCACAAGGCGAGCGCGTGACCCCAGGCCGGACCGCGGCGAGCGGGGCGCGGTTGCGCGCGCCCCGCCGTCCGGCGGTGCCCCTCCGTCCGGCGGTGCCGCGCCGTTACCAGGACGTCGGGGCGTAGTCCTTCAGGAAGCAGCCGAAGAGGTCCTCGCCGTGCTCGCCCCGGACGATCGGGTCGTAGACCCGCGCCGCGCCGTCCACCAGGTCGAGGGGGGCGTGGAAGCCCTCGGCCGCCAGCCGCATCTTGTCCGGGTGCGGGCGCTCGTCGGTGATCCATCCGGTGTCGACGCTCGTCATCAGGATGGCGTCGGACTCGAACATCTCGCGTGCGCTGGTGCGGGTCAGCATGTTCAGCGAGGCCTTGGCCATATTGGTGTGCGGATGGCCCGCGCCCTTGTAGCCCCGGCCGAACTTGCCCTCCATCGCGGAGACGTTGACCACGTACTTGCGCCGGGCGGGCGAGGCGGCCATCGCCGGGCGCAGCCGGCTCACCAGGATGAACGGCGCCGTCTCATTGCACAGCTGGACCTCGAGCATCTCGACCGGGTCCACCTCGCCGACCCGCTGCACCCAGGTGTTGCTCGGGTCCAGGTCCGGCACCAGCCCGCCCGCGTCGATCGCGGTCCCGGCCTCGATCCGGGCCGGTGAGGCGGAGCCGCTGGTGAGGGCGAGGGCGGTGAGGTCCTGCGGGGTGAGGGCGCCGTCCCGGTGCGCGCGGGGCGCCGGCAGGGACGCCTGGGCGCCGCTGCCGAAGGCGCCGAGGACCACGGACTCGGGGAGCTCCCCGGCGGGGAGCGGCGCCGACTCGCCCGCTATCAGCTCCGCGTACGCCTGCGGGGTGCGGCGGACGGTCTGGGCGGCGTTGTTGATCAGTATGTCCAGCGGGCCCGCGGCGCTCACCGCGTCGGCCAGCGCGATGACCTGGGCGGGGTCGCGCAGATCGATGCCGACGACCTTGAGCCGGTGCAGCCACTCCCCGCTGTCCGGCATGGCCTTGAAGCGGCGGACGGCGTCGACCGGGAAGCGGGTGGTGATGGTGGTGTGCGCGCCGTCGCGCAGCAGCCGCAGCGCGATATACATGCCGATCTTCGCCCGGCCGCCGGTGAGCAGGGCACGGCGTCCGGTGAGATCGGTGCGGGCGTCGCGGCGGGCCCGGTTCTCCGCGGCGCAGTCGCGGCACAGCTGGTGGTAGAAGGCGTCGACCTCGACAAACCGGGTCTTGCAGACGTAGCAGGAGCGGGCGCGCTTCAGGATGCCCGCGATCTCCGTGGTGACGGAGCTGGTGAGCGCGCGGCCCAGCGTCTCGTCGTCGATCCGGTCGGCGGCGCCGGTGGCGGTGGCCTCGGTCACGGCCTTGTCGTTCGCGGTCTTCGCGGCCCGCCGCTCCTGGCGCCTGCGCTGCTTCACGCTGCGGTAGATCCCGGAGGTGGCCCGGCGGACCATGATCGCGTCGGGGTGGTCGACCGGCAGCCGGTCGAGCTCCGCGAGGACGCTCAGACAGGTCGCCAGCCGCTCCGGGTCGATGCCCGGCTCCTCGGCCGGGGCACGCTCGGCCCGGCCTTCGTCAATCACCGTCATCGCCGCTGCCGCTTTCTTGGTTCGCCTGTTCCCCTGGACAACGGCGAAACTTTACGGAAGCGGGGGCGTATGCGCCAAACCGCGCCCGGCCTCACCCCCCGGGCTTGCGGTACGCATAGCCGCCGGTCGGCGCCGGGGGGCCCGCTCCGGCCGGATGCCCGGTGTCCGTTGTCAGGGCCCGGATCACACCGTGGTCCGGGGAGAGCGCACAGGCCGGGTCGGTGCGGGCGGCGTCGCCGGTCAGGGCGTACGCCTGGCAGCGGCAGCCGCCGAAGTCCTCCGCGCGGCGGGAGCAGGTACGGCACGGCTCGCGCATCCACTCCTCGCCCCGGTAGCGGTTGAAGGCGCCCGAGTGGTCCCAGATCCACTCCAGGGGGTGGTCGCGGACGTTGGGCGGGTCCAGGTCCGGCAGGCTCGCCGCGGCGGGGCAGGGCAGCACGGTGCCGTCGGGCGCGACGGTCAGCGAGACCGCGCCCCACCCGCCCATGCAGGGCTTGGCGACCCCGTCGAAGTAGTCGGGCACGACCCACACCAGGTCGGTGGCGCCGCCCAGCCGGTCCCGCCACCGCTGGACCGTCTCCCGCGCCCGGGCGAGCTGGTCGCGGGTGGGCAGCAGGGCGTCGCGGTTGCGCAGCGCCCAGCCGTAGAACTGGGTGTTGGCCAGCTCGATCCGGTCGGCGCCCCAGTCCAGGCCGCGTCGGATGATGGCGTCGAGGGCATCGAGGTTGTCGCGGTGCAGGACGACATTGATCCCGAGCGGCAGTCCGGCCGCGCGCACCAGCACGGCGGCCCGTTCCTTGGCGGCGTACGAGCGGTGTCCGGCGATCCGGTCGGAGGCGGCCGGGTCGGCGTGTTGCAGGGACAGCTGGACGCTGCGCAGCCCGGCGGCGGTCAGCGTGGCCAGCCGTGCGCCGTCCAGGCCCACTCCGCTGGTGACGAGCTGGGTGTAGATCCCGGCGGACTCGGCGGCGGTGACGATCTCGGCCAGATCGCCGCGCAACAGCGGTTCCCCGCCGGAGAGATGGGTGTGGACCACGCCCAGCTCCCCGGCCTGGCGCAGCACCTCCGCCCACTCGGCGGTGGACAGCTCACGGGAGCGGCGGACCAGCTCCAGCGGATTGGAGCAGTAGGGGCAGTGCAGCGGGCAGCCGTGGGTGAGCTCGGCGAGCAGGGCCCAGGGGCGGGGCGCGGCGGTCATCGGACCCAGCCTTGGGTACGCATCCGGTCGAGGAAGGCGGGCACGTCCTCGGCGACGGGCGCGCCGGGGAAGCGGCTCTGAAGTTCCGCCACGATGGCGCCGAGGTCGCGGTCGCCGTCGCACAGCCGCAGGATCTTCGCGGCGCTGCCGCGCAGCACCACCACCCGCTCGGGCAGCACCAGCAGATCGGCGTCCCGCACCCGGTCGTGGCGCAGGCTCACGGCGGGGGACAGCGCGGGCCGCCATCCGGCCGGGGCGGGTCGGGTGCCGGGGCCGGTCATGTGCCCTCCCCCGGGCCGTCCTTGATGTCGGACCCCGGGCCGTCCTTGATGTCGGTCCCCGGGCCGTCCTTGGTGTCGGCGTGGTCGACCGCGTCCAGCAGCGACCACAGCACATCGCATTTGAAGGCGAGCGCCGCCACCGCGCGGTCCTCGTCCTCGGGGGTCCGCGCCCAGGTCAGGACCAGGTCGAGCGCCTCGGTGCTGTCCCGGCGCCCCTGGTCGACCCGGTTGCGGAAGTAGGCCAGGCCCGCGCGCTCGATCCAGGGGTAATACCGCTCGAAGGCGTCGATCCGGGTGATCATGATGCCGGGCGCGGACAGCTCGGTGAGCGAGGCGGCGACGGCTTCCAGCGGGTCGCGCAGCCGGCAGAAGTTGACATAGCCGTCGACCGCGAGCCGCACCCCGGGCACCACCTCATCACCCGACAGCAGCCGGTCCCGGTCCAGACCGGCGGCCTCGCCCAGCCGCAGCCACCGCTCGATGCCGCCCTCGCCCTCGGTGGCGCCGTCGTGGTCCTGGATGCGCCGCAGCCACATCCGGCGCAGCCGTGAGGTGTCGAGCTTGGCGGTGATCAGCGCGTCCTTGACGGGGATGTGGCGCTGGTAGTGGAAGCGGTTGAGGATCCAGCGGCGCAGTTCGGCGGGGGTGAGCTCGCCCGCGTGCATCCGTACGTTGAAGGGGTGGCGGTCGTGGTAGCGCTCCTGCGCGACCGCGCGCAACCGCTCCTCGAGCCGTGTCCGTGGGGTGCTCACAGGTCGATCACCATCCCGTCGGCGGCCACCTCGACGCCCAGCCTCGCCAAGCCCGAGTGCTGGGGCGCGGTCGGGTCGTTGAGGGGGTTGGTGTTGTTGAGGTGGGTATACAGGGTGCGCGCTTCGAGTGCGGCGAGCCGGTGCGCCGTGCCGTCCGGTCCGTCGATCGGCAGATGGCCCATGGCGGTGGCGGTACGCGAGCCGAAGCCGCTGGTGAGGGGCTCGTCATCGGACCAGAAGGTGCCGTCGACGAGCACGCAGTCGGCTTCTTCGGCGGCGCGCTGGAAGGCGTCGGGCCAGGCGGCGAGGGCGGGGGCGTAGAGGAGGGAGCGGCCGGTGGCACGGTCGGTCAGCCGCAGGGCGACCACCCAGGCGTCGTCGTCCGGGGCGTCGAGTCCGGCCGCGTAGCGGGGGCGTTTGGCGGAGACGGGGACGGCGGAGACGGCGACGGGCGAGCCTTCGGCGAGCGGCCGGTCCCCGGGGCCGAGGGGGCGCCAGTCCAGCCGGGCGTAGGGGGTGAGGACCTCGCCCAGGTGGAGTCCGGTGAGCAGGGCGTGCCGCACCGGGGCGGTGGCCACGATCTCGATGGCGTCCGCCTCGCGCAACCGGGCGATGCCGAGGGTGTGGTCGAGTTCGGAGTCGGTGAGGATCACCCCGGCCAGCGGGGTCCGGCGCGGTTCGGGCCCGGGGTGCAGTTCGGGGCAGTCCTCGACCTGGTCGCCGAGGTCGGGGGTGGCGTTGACCAGATACCAGCGGCCTTCGTCGGCCTGGACGGCGAGCGAGGCATGGCGGCGGCGCCACCCCGGGTGGGGGGGGGGGGGGGGGGCGGGCGCGCGGGGCCCGCGGCCGCGCGGGGGGGCGGGCCCCCCCCCCCCCCCCCCGCCCCCCCCCCCCCGGGCGTGGCGCCCGCGGCGCGGCGGCGGGGCGCGGGGGGGGCCCCCCCCCGGGGGGGGGCGGGCCCCCGGGCCTCCGGGCGCCCCCGCCAGTTCCACTGGGGTACGCCGCCACCCGCCGCGGTGCCGAGCACGCGCACGCGCATGGCGGGGAGCTCAGCGGGCGTTCAGCGAGTAGGCGGTGACCTCGAGCGCGGTCTCCACGACCACGTAGTCGGGTGTCTGCCACGCGGTCTCGCCGGCCTCCGTACGGGTGCGGTCCGCCGCCTCGGGTGCCGTGCGCGGTGTGGTGTCGTTCATGGCTTCGACCTGCCTTCCATCTGGGTGGGGGATGAATCAACGGGACGGGGCGGACGGGCCGTCAGCGGGCGGTCCGGATCCGCGGTGCCCCGCCGTCGGTGGTGGTGCGGCCGCTCCCTGGGTAGGCGGATCCGATGCGCACCTCGTCCAGCAGCAGCTTGCGATAGTGCTTGGTGTCGGTGGCCGCGGCCCAGGTGCTGTTCACCGTGAGCCGGACGTAGCGCTTGGTCGTGGCGGGGATGTCGATGAACCGCACTCCGCGGGCGCTGGGCAGCGTTCCGGAGGCCACCGGGCTGCCCCAGTCGCGTCCGTTGTCGGAGACGTGCACCTGGTAGTCGCGGATGCGGGCGGACTGCTCGGTGTCGGAGCGGGCGTAGGAGACCGACCACTCCCGCTGGTTGACGGCCAGATAGCGGATGCTCTTGGCGGACCGCAGATCGAGGGTGATCGAGGCGGGCAGGGTGGTGGTGTTGTCCCAGTACGTCTGCGGATCGCCGTCGAGCACGGCGGAGGCGGGGTGGCCACTGGCGGAGACACTGGCGCTCGCGGTGATGGAACCGGGCGGGACGATGCCCTGGCGGCCGTCGGTGCGGATGGCGAGGACGGTGTCGTACGGATCCCAGTCGGTGATGCCGGAGATGGTGATTCGGCCGTCGCTCTGGCGGAAGTCGAGCTTCTTCCCGGTGCGGTAGTCGGTGACGCCGGTCGCCTGGTAGCCGTTGTCCCGCAACGTCAGCGTGGAGCCCGAGGGCCGGGTGAGGACGTGGACGAAGTGGCGGTCGGGGTCGGCCGTGCTCACCGTGGTCACCCCGTGGGCGCCGTCGTTCCAAGCGCCGGGCTGGAGCCCGCCGTAGGAGTAGCCACCGCCCTCGGTGCCGCCCAGCGATCCCCAGATCTTGTCGAGATAGGTCTTGGCGTAGTTGTTGAACGCCTCCTGTTTGCCGGGGAACCGCCCGTTCACCTGGGCGGTCTCGGCCATGAGGGATTTGACGGAGGATCCGGAGTCGCTGATCAGCCGGCCGAGGGTGAGTCCCTGGTCCACCGCCGAGTCGGTGCCGCTGTACCACCAGGCCCCGCTGCTGGGCAGCTTGAAGCAGGCCTCGGTGAGCCGGGGCTGCGGGGTCCAGATGGCCTGGGGGTAGTCGTAGGCCGGGGTCATCCCGGTCTTCTGCTCATTGCTGACCGTGTCCATGATCGGCGTGTCTTCGTTGTTGTTGCTCAGCAGCCAGCCGGGGCGGTCGGCGCGGATCTTCTCGTAGAGCCCGTGGTCGATCCAGTAGTCGTTGTCGTTGTCGATCCAGAACCCGGACAGCTCGGGGTACTTCCGCATCACTTCCACGAAGTTGTCGTAGGAGTACTCGCCGAAGCCGTCGCGTGTCGTCAGGTCGACGTCATGGCCCTTGTACGACGAGTAGGCCGCCGAGTCGAGCCATTCGTGGCCGCCCTCGGCATGCCACTGCGGATCGTCGGTCATGTAGAGCATGACCTTCAGCCCCTGGGCGCTCGCCGCGTCGATCAGCTCGCCGAGGAAGTCCCGCTTGGTGGAGCAGCTTCCGGGGATGGCGGACGGCCAGGCCCGCGCATAGCCCAGACGGCTGTGGAAGGAGGCGAGCACCAGATAGGAGGCGTGCAGTTTCTTGGCCTCGGCCACCCAGTAGTCGGCGTCCCAGCCACCGTCGGTGACCGCCTTCTCCCAGGCGGAGCAGCTGGTGTAGCCGGGCGAGGTGCGCATGCCCCAGTGCAGGAAGAGTCCCGCCTGGGACTGGCGCAGCCACTGCTGCCGGGGGTTGGTGACCTCGGCCCGCGCCGGGGTGGGACCGGTGAGGGCGAGGGTGATGACGGCTGACAGCACGGCGGCCAGCCAGGCGCCGAGGCGGCGGCGCGATCTGCGACCCATGGGGGGGCTCCTTCTCCGAGCTGTGAATGCCGAGGGAGGGATGGAGCGTGGTGATGTTCCGTTCTGTTGCAGGGTTACCAGCGGTCGGGGTGCGGTCAAGAAGCGTGCATCAAAAAAGTCCTCCGATCTCTTTCGATGGCCACGCCACGCATAATCGAATCAGCGGGAGCCAACCAAGCAGAACCCACAGGTAATTGGCTCATTCTCATCGCTGAACCCCCATCAGACCCCACCCTTGGTCCACACCAATCCTTGACTCATCACGCCATACCTCCTACCTTCCGCGATGCATTGTCACACCCAAAGGAGATGATCATGCAGAGATCGGCACGGTCGCGCAGACTCCGCTCCTGTCTCGCAACCGCCATCGCGGTCACCACGGTCGCCGCCGGAGCCCTCACCGTCGACCTCACCACGGCCGCGCCACGGGCCGCGGCACTCGACAACGGCGTGGCCCGTACGCCCCCGATGGGCTTCAACAACTGGAACGCCACGCACTGCGACGCCTCCTTCAACGAGTCCATGGTCAAGGGCATCGCCGACGCGTTCATCAGGCTCGGCCTCAAGGACGCCGGCTACACGTACGTCAACATCGACGACTGCTGGGCCGAGCCCACCCGGGACTCGGACGGCGATCTGGTGCCCAACCGCACCCGCTTCCCGAACGGCATCAAGGCCGTAGCGGACTATGTGCACGCCAAGGGGCTGAAGTTCGGGATCTACACCAGCGCCGGCACCAAGACCTGTAACGCGGGGGGCGGCTTCCCGGGCGGACTGAACCACGAGAAGCAGGACGCCAAGCTGTTCGCCTCCTGGGGTGTGGACTACCTCAAGTACGACAACTGCAACAACCAGGGCGTCGACGCCCAGCAGCGCTACAAGGCCATGCGCGACGCGCTCGCCGCCACCGGTCGGCCGATCGTCTACTCGCTGTGCGAATGGGGTCAGACCAACCCCAAAGTGTGGACCTGGGGCGAGCCGGTCGGCAACTCCTGGCGGACCACCGGCGACATCAGCGACAAGTGGTCCAGCATGATCGACAAGCTGCACATCAACGACGACCTGGCGCAGTACGCGGGCCCCGGCCACTGGAACGACCCCGACATGCTGGAGGTCGGCAACGGCGGGATGACCACCACCGAGTACCGCACCCACTTCAGCCTGTGGGCGATGATGGCGGCGCCGCTGCTGATCGGCAGCGACATCCGCGACGCCTCCGCCACCACCCAGTCCATCCTGAAGAACACCGACATCATCGCGCTCGACCAGGACACCCTGGGCAAGCAGGCCACCATCGTTTCCTCCAGCGACGGAAAGACCGTGTACGCCAAGCAGCTGGCGAACGGTGACCGCGCCGTGGCGCTGCTCAACGAGAACTCGTCCAGCAAGACGATCTCGACGACGGCGAGCGCGATCGGTCTCGGCGGCTCCTCCTCGTACCGCCTGAAGGACCTGTGGTCGAAGGCCACCTCCACCACGAGCGGCTCGATCAGCGCCTCGGTGCCCGCACACGGCACGGTCGTCTTCCGCGTCACGCGCGGCTGAACTGTTGACGCGTTAGGAACCTTTCCTTACTGTCCCTCGATGTGAACAAGGATCAGACAGGAGAATCCTTGATGGAGCGCCCACCGCTCTTACCGCGCACCGCCCTGACCCTCGTGGCCACGGCCGCGCTGATCGCCCCGGCGGCGGTCGCCTACGGCGCCGAGCGGTCCCCGCAGGCGCCGGCCGCGTCCTGGAGCCTCAAGTGGAACCCCGCGTCGGGGGCGAGCGTCGCCTCCGCGTTCGAGGGCGCCGAGGACGACCGCGCCGACTCCCATCCCGGCGTCACCCACATCTACCGCTACCAGGACGGTTTCCGCACCGACATCCACTACCCCAAGGACGTCGACACCAGCACCGACCGCCAGCGCCAAGAGGTCAGGGGCATGAAGCAGGACGGATCCGCCGTCAAGATCCTCAAGAACGAGACCTGGCGGATCCAGTACCAGATGTATGTGCCGGACACCCTCGACGCGACCACCGGCTTCACCCACATCATGCAGATCAAGGTGGGGGACGTGGCCGCCCCGCTGTTCACCATGTCGCTGCACCAGCACAGCGACGGCCCGAAGGTCGAGATACGGACGTCGGACGACGACGACAACCTCACCGAGGCCGGCGCTGCGAACATGGCGCCGATCCAGGGCAAGTGGAGCGATGTGTCGGTCGAGGTCAAGGCGGCCGACTCGGGTGCGTACGCCGACTGGTCGGTGACCACCGACGGCAGAGAAGTCGCCTCGTACAAGCGCACCGGCCTGGACCTGTGGCGCGGCAAGAACTATCTGCGGCCCAAGTGGGGCATCTACCGGAGCCTGAACAGCAGCGGCCTCCAGACCACGTATCTGCTCACCCGAAACTTCAAGGCGTACAAGCTCCAGTAGGAGGGCGCTCGATGAAGAGTCACCGGAACACCCTCGTGGCCGCGGCCGCGACCACCGCACTCGCGGCCGGGCTGCTGCTCACCCAGACGGGCGCGGGCAACGCGGCACCGGCGCGGGCCGACTCCGCCCCGTCGGACATCAAGACCGTCTCGTCCGGCTGGTCGATCCCCTGGGGGCTCAGCTGGCTGCCCGACGGCTCGGCGCTGATCACCGAGCGCGATTCCTTCAAGCTGTACAAGCTCACCCAGTCGGGCACCAGGACGCAGGTGGGCACGGTGCCCAATGTGGTGACCACCGGCGGTGAGGGCGGGCTGATGGGCCTCGCGGTCTCCCCGAACTGGAGCAGCGACCACGCCATCTACCTGATGCACACCGCGTCCGACGGCAACCGCATCGCGCGGATGACCTACGACGGCTCCTCGCTCAGCGGCTACAAGGCGATCGTCACCGGCATCAAGAAGAACAAGTACCACAACGGCGGACGCCTCAAGTTCGGCCCGGACGGCTATCTCTACGCCACCACCGGCGAGGCGCAGACCCCCGATCTCGCGCAGGACAAGAACTCCCTCAACGGGAAGATCCTGCGGATGACCACGGACGGCAAGCCCGCCCCGGGCAATCCGTTCGGCACCCTCGTCTACTCCTACGGCCACCGCAATCCGCAGGGCATCACCTGGGACCCGCAGGGCCGGCTGTGGGAGGCCGAGCTCGGCAACAGCAAGTACGACGAGCTCAACCTGATCGAAGCGGGCAAGAACTACGGCTGGCCGGTCTGCGAGGGCGAGTGCTCCACCTCGGGGATGACCAGCCCCAAGCGCCAGTGGTCGGTCGGCGACGCCTCGCCCAGCGGGGTCACCTACGCCGACGGCGCGATGTACATGGCGGCGCTGCGCGGTGAGCGGCTGTGGCGGATCCCGGTGGACGGGACGAGCGCGGGCACCCCGAAGGCGTACTACACCAGCTCCTACGGGCGGCTGCGCACCGTGGAGACCGTGCCGGGCAAGAACACGCTGTGGCTGTCCACGACGAACGCGGACAACAACGGCGGGGAGCCGGACGGCGCGGACAAGGTCTTCGAGGTGGGACTGAAGTAGCGGCCGCCGTGCGTACGGTCGCGCTCCCCCGGGGGGCGCGACCGTACGCGTGTGTCAGTGCGCGAGCCGCTCGTTCATCAGCAGGAAGGCGCCCAGACCGTGGAGGTCGTTCGTATTGCGCTTGCGGCCGAGGTAGTAGGCCAGATCCCCGACGTTGGTGCCCTCGCTGATGTCGGTGATGTTCGTCAGCCCGTCGGAGCCGACCGACACCTTCTTCAGCACGCCCTGGTACCCCCGGCGCACCGCCGAGGTGTAGGCGCCACCGGAGATCCAGCCGTGCTTCAGCGCCGCGTGCAGCATCAGGGTGTACATGCTGGAGGCGGAGGTCTCGGTCCAGTTGCCGGGGTCGCTCGCCTTGTCGACGACCTGGAACCAGCGGCCGGTGGCCGGGTCCTGGTAGCGCGCGAAGCCCTTCGCCAAGTGCCTTACGTTGTCCAGCAGTTCGGCGCGGCGCGGATGTTTCGCGGGCAGCAGTTCCAGCACCTCGACATGGGTCATCGCGGTCCAGCCGATGGCCCGTGCCCAGAAGTGGGCGGAGGTGCCGGTGGTGGGGTCGGGCTTCCAGGGGGCGTCGCCGTCGGCGTCATAGGCGTGGTAGATCAGCCCGTTGGACGCCTTGAGGTGGCGGAAGTACGCCGAGAGGTTTCTGGTGACCTCCTCGTACGCGAACGTCTCGTCGCCGTAGGCGATGCCGTAGCGCAGCAGGAACGGCTGGGCCATGAAGACGCCGTCGCCCCACAGCTCGTTGGTCTTGCCGGTGGCGTGCCACATCCCGCCGTCCGTGGTGCGCGGATAGGTGGTGATGCGGGCCCGGATCTGGTCGGCGGCGGTCCGGTAGCGCGGATCGCCGGTCTCCTGGTGGAGGATCAGCAGCAGATTGCCGGACTGCATCGCGTCCAGGTTGTCGAAGCTCCGGCTCATATGGCCGTCGGCGTCGACGAAGTTGTCCACCCACCCCTTGATGTACGCCAGGTACGAGGGCTCCTTGATCCGCTGGTAGACGCGGTAGGCGCCCAGCAGGAAGAGCCCTTGGGTGTAGCCCCAGCCGCCGAGGGTCGTGGGGTCCGGTTTGCGGGCGATGGTGGAGTCCACCACCGCCCGCGACCACTCGGGGGGGGGCGCCGCGGCGCCCCGCGCGGGGGGGGGTAGGCCGCC
>NZ_JBHYVB010000035.1:1261-8314 GCF_042750115.1 Streptomyces sp. NPDC059455 | reverse complement strand
GGGCGTTTCTTATTCTCAGCCACCCGCTGGTCGGTTGCTTGCTGTTTGTTCCAAAAAACCCCCCCCCCGCCCCCAGTCGGCGGGCGCCGCGTCGGCGCCCGTCGCTGGGAGGAGAAGGCCGCCGCCGATGCCTAATGCGCTAGCCAGTACCGTCCTGCGTCCGATCACTGGAACTCCTTCTTCCCGATGAAGCGCCATGTACACGCCAAGGATAGCGTCGAACGTTCCGTACCGGGGCGAATGCGGAGGAAAGACCAGGATCCGGTGTACCGGTGAGCATCCCCGCCACCATTCGGCCGGTGGCGGGGGCGAGCATCAGCCCCAGCATGTTGTGGCCCGTCGCCAGCAGCACCCGGGGATGGCCGGGCACCGGTCCGATCAGCGGCAGCCCATCGGGGGTCATGGGCCGCGGCCCCACCCACTCCTCCTGGCGGTCGTCCCAGTCGGCATGGCGCAGATACGGGCGCGCGGCGGCGACGATGGCCTCGATACGGCGCCCCCGGAACCGGTCGGCGTCGCGCTCGAACTCCATCGTCCCGGCGACCCGGACCCGTTTGCCCATCGGAGTGAGCACCACCTTGGCCGCGCCGAGGTGGACCAGCCGGGACGGCGGCGGCTCGGCCGCCACCGAGAAGCTGTACCCCTTGCCCGCCACCAGGTCGATGTCCAGGCCGAGCCCGCGGACCAGTTCGCGCGACCAGACGCCCGCGGCGATGACCACCGCGTCGCCGGCGTACGTCCCCGCCGAGGTGCGCACCTCGGTACGGCCACCGCGGTCCGTGACGGCCGACACCCGGGCGCCCTCGACCAGTTCGACGCCCTGCCGCCGCAGCCGCTCGGCGAGCCGGTCCACGAAGAGCGAGGGGTCCAGGGACCACTGACGCTCCACCACGAACCCCGCCCGCGCGCCCTCGGTGAGCGAGGGCTCCGCCGCCGCGAGGCGGGCCCCCTCCAGCACACCGCCGGGCGCGATGGGCGCGTCCAGCCGGCGGAAGGCGGCGAGCGCCTCGGCGGCGTACTCGCGGGAGGGGAAGGCGAACAGGAAGCCGTCCTTGTGCGCCTCCCCGTCCACCCCGGCCGCCTCCAGCTCCTCGAAGAGCCCGAAGGTGCCCCTCGCGAGAGCGCCGAGGGCGGCGGCCCCCCGCGCGTAGTGGCGCGAGGTGGCCCGCAGCCCGAACCGGACCAGGAACCGCAGCAGTTCGGCACCGGCCGGGGGGTGGATCGCCAGCGCGCTGTCCTGGCGGTGCAGCCCGCGCAGCGCCGTACCGATGACACCGGGCGCGGCCAGCGGTTCGACCAGGTCGGGGCAGACCTCCCCGGCGTTGCCGCGGGACGCGCCGCTGCCCAGCCGGTCGCGTTCGAGGACGGTGACCCGCAGCCCGGCGCCACTGAGGTAGTGGGCACAGGCCAGGCCGACGACTCCGCCACCGACGATCGTGACCGTGGCGGGCGGGGTGTCCGGAAAGGTCATGAGGGCTCCTTCACCGCGGAGGACGGTGTGGTCGAAGAGGTCTCACGGCGGGCACGCCGCCCGCGGCGGCTGTGGTCCGTATCCGCCGCACTGGCGTCGGCGAGGGTGAGCCCGCTGGTCTCCGGGGCGAGGATGTACGACGTTCCCCAGCCGATGGCGCAGATCACCGCGCCGAGGAGCATGGCCAGCCGGGTGCTGTGGTCGAGGACGACGGGCGCTCCCCAGGTGCCGATGGCGGCGCCGACGCGGCTGATGCCGGTGGCGAAGCCGTTGGCGGTGGCCCGGACCCCGGTCGGGAACAGCTCGGAGGGGTAGATGGCCTGGAGGCACTGGCTGGAGAAGCACGCCACGCCGAAGGCCGCGAAGAGGACGATCACGACGGCCGGTGAGGGGTGGGCGAGGACGGCGAGGCCGAGCAGGGGGATCGCGGAGAGGCCGAAGCTCCACAGGAGCAGGGTGCGCCGCCCCTTGTTGATGACCAGGATCCCCGAGAGCGAGCCGAGCACGAAGAAGATCTGCACCACGACCGAGCCGAGGTAGGAGTCGTTGCCGTCGGCCAGTCCGAAGGAGGACAGGATGGTGGGTTCGTAGGTGGTGATGGCGTAGATCGGCAGCAGCTGACAGGCCCAGAAGACGCTGACGAAGACGGTCCGCCGCAGATAGGCGCCGCGGAACATATCGCCGTAGCGGGTGCGCGAGGCGGTGTCGGCCTCCAGGTCGTCCAGGCTCGCGTCCGGGCCGAGCATCTGCTTCAGCACGGCCTCCGCCTCCTGGCCGCGGCCCTTGCTGAGCAGCCAGCGCGGTGACTCGGGGGTGCCGAAGCGCAGCAGGAGGATGAGGACGGCGGGTATCGCACTGCTCGCGAGCATCCAGCGCCAGTCGTCATGGCCGGAGGACAGCATCGCCCAGCCGACGACGTACGCGACGGCGGCGCCGACCGACCACATGGTGACCATGATGACCAGCAGCGGTCCCCGGGAGTTCCGCGGCGCGAACTCGGAGGCGATGGTGCCCGCGATCGCGAAGTCGGCACCGATGGCGATGCCCATGAGGAAGCGCAGCACGGTGAGCTGCCAGGGATCGGCGACGAAGAACTGGGCCGCGGAGAGCAGGATGAAGGCGGCGATGTCGAAGAGGTAGACCTTCTGCCGCCCGACCCGGTCGGTGACATAGCCGAAGACCAGGCCACCGGCGAACATGCCGACCAGGGAGGCCGAGCCGACCACTCCGGGGTGGTGGGGAGTGGAAGCGCGACGCCGATGATGCTGAGGATTTGACTTCCGCTCCCCGGCCTAAAGACCGGGGATTCCTGCCACGGTCGGCTGACCGTCTCGGTGGGTTCCTGCTTCACCGCGCTGGGCCGGTACGAGTACCGGTCTTACCTGCGCTCGACAGGCTGACACCGCCAGTCCGGCGGCCTTGGCGACGTTGACCGCCGCGTTGATGTCCCGGTCGAGGACGACTCCGCAGGCCCGGCATTCCCACACTCGGATGTGCAGGGGCTTGGGGCCGTCCTTGACGCCGCACCGCGAGCAGACCTGGGAGGTCGGCTCGAACCGTCCGATGCGGTGGAAGCCACGGCCGAACTTCGCGGCCTTGTACCCCAGCATCGTCACGAATGCGGACCATCCGGCGTCGTGCACGGACTTGGCCAGGCGCGTACGGGCGAGCCCCTTCACCGCCAGGTCTTCCACCGCGACCGCTTGGTTATCGCGGATCAAGCGGGTGGAGAGCTGGTGGTGGAACTCGCGCCGCGCGTCGGCCACCTGCGCGTGAGCGCGGGCGACCTTGAGCCTGGCCTTCTTCCGGTTGTTTGAGCCCTTCGCCTTGCGGCTGAGGGCCCGCTGTGCGCGCTTGAGCTTCATCTCGGCCCGGCGCAGGAAGCGAGGAGCGTCGATCTTCGTGCCGTCGGACAAGACGGCGAAATGCCCCAGCCCCAGGTCGATGCCGACGGTCCTGTCGCTCTCGGCCGAGGTGACGGGCTCGGTCTCCACAACGAAGCTCGCGAAGCACCTTCCGGCAGCGTCCTTGATCACGGTCACCGTGGAGGGGACCGAGGGAAGGCCGCGGGACCACTTCACCCGCACGTCCCCGATCTTCGGCAAGGACAGGTCGCCGCCGGCGGTGATCTTCCATCGGGCGTTCGCGGTGAACCGTACGGCCTGCCGGTTGTCCTTGCGGGACTTGAACCGGGGCGCGCCCATGCGTGGGCGCTTGCCCTTCAGCCCGTCGAAGAAGTTCCGGTACGCGGCGTCCAGGTCCCGCAGGGACTGCTGGAGCACGACAGCGGACACCTCGCCGAGCCACACGCGCTCTTCGGTGAGCTTGGCCTGGGTGATCAGCAGCTTGGACAGGTCCCCGGTCTTCGGGAACGCCTCACCTGCGGCGCGGGCGGTCTCACGGGCGCGAAGCGCATCGTTGTAGACCACCCGCGCACACCCGAACGCCCTGGCCAGCGCGGAGCGCTGAGGACCGTTCGGGTACAGACGGAAGCTGTACCTCAACTGCATACCGATCACCCTACTCAGCTGGGGTATGGCTGAGTATCAGAACATCCGTACTGGTCGCCACCCCACCTTCGCCCTTCACGCACATGGGGTTTTCGTGACGGAGAAGATCGGGAAGTTGTCGGGCCGCCGGGTGCGCGAGCCCGGCCAGGCCATCGAGATGTATCTCGCCTCCCTCGCCGACATCCTCCAGGAGGGGGCCAGGTGACGTAGGCGGTCTCCGCCAGGTGGCCGAAACCGGACGCCTCGGCGGGCGGGCCGATCCCCTCGACGCCGCGGCCGGTCGTGTCAACCTCCGACCGGCATAAGCCACCGTCACACCCCGTATGCGATCGGGACAATGCGTCACCACAAGACCGTCCGCAGGCAATAGTCTCGGCGTACAGGACGTGGCTGAGGAGGCGCCCATGGGGACCGGGGATCGCGAGCAGGCATACGCACGGGCTCGGCAGGAGGCCGAGCGGCTCACCGCGACCGGCATCCAGGCCATCGCGCTGACCTGGGTGGACAACGCGGGTCTGACCCGGGTGAAGTCCGTGCCCACCGCGCGGCTGCCCCATGCCGCGCGACGCGGGGTCGGGATGTCCCCCGTCTTCGACGTCTATCTCGTGGACGACTCCATGACCACCAGCCGCCATGTCGGCGGCCCGGACGGGGATCTGCGGCTCCTCCCCGACCTGGACCGGCTCACCCCGCTGGCCGCGCAGCCCGGCTGGGCCTGGGCCCCGGTCGACCGGTACGACCAGCGGGGCCGGGCGCACCCCGTCTGCCAGCGGCTGTTCGCCCGGCGGATGACCGAGCGGGCGTGGGAGCGGGGGCTGACCGTGCGCATGGGGTTCGAGACCGAGTGGGTCGTCACCACGGGCGACCCGGACCAGGACCCGCCGCGGTACCCCACCGCGGGCCCCGCCTACGGCATGGCGCGGGTGGTCGACCTCGCCGACTACCTCGCCGATCTGCTCGGCGCGCTGGACGCGCAACAGGCCGAGGTGCACCAGCTCCACCCCGAGTACTCCCCCGGGCAGTTCGAGGTGTCCCTGGCGCCCGCCGATCCGGTCGGCGCCGCCGATCTCGCCGTACTGGTACGGGAGACGATCCGGGCGTGCTCCGGGCGCGCCGGGTTCAACCCGATGTTCGGCCCGGTGGTGGACCCGGGCGGGGTCGGCAACGGCGCCCATCTCCATCTGAGCCTGTGGCAGGGGGACCGCAATCTGTGCCGGGACGGCGACGGGCCCAACGGCATGACCGCGACGGCCGAGGCGTTCCTCGCCGGGGTGCTGCGCGAGCTGCCCGCCCTGCTCGCCATCGGCGCCCCCACCCCCGCGAGCTACCTCCGGCTCGAACCCTCCCGCTGGGCCGGGGTGTACCAGTGCTGGGGCCTGGAGAACCGGGAGGCCGCGGTGCGCTTCATCACCGGCGCACCGGACGACCCGGGCGCCTCCAACGCCGAGATCAAGTCCTTCGACCCGGCGGCCAACCCCTACTTGGTGGCGGGCGCGGTCATCGCCGCGGGCCTCGGCGGGCTGGACGCCGGGCTCTCCCTGCCCCCACCCGTCTCCGGGGACCCGGCCGTCGAGGGACGCGAGCGGCGGCTGCCCACCTCGCTGCTGACGGCCCTGGAGCACTTCGAGGACTCGACCGTGCTGCGCGAGGCGCTGGGCGATCCGCTCTTCGAGTCCATCGCCGCGGTGCGCCGGGCGGAGTCCGCCCTGTTCGAGAAGTCGTCCCCGCGCGAGATCGCCATCGCGACCCGGAGGCGATACTGACCGATGGAGGCCGCCGAGCAGACGGATCCGACCGAGCCGCCGCTGCCGCCCCTGGTGGACCACCACTGCCATGGGGTGGCCCGCTCCGAGCTGGGCTCGGCCGAATTCGAGGCGTTCCTGACCGAATCCGACGCGCCCGCCGCGCTCGGCACCACCTTCTTCGACAGCCAGCTGGGGTTCGCGGTGCGCCGCTGGTGTCCGCCGCTGCTGGACCTCGAACCGCACTGCCCGCCCGCCCCCTACCTCGCCCGGCGGCGCGAGCTGGGCGCACGGGAGGTGAACCGGCGGCTGCTGGGCGCCGCCGGGATCAGCGAGTTCCTGGTGGACACCGGGCTGCCGGGCAATCTGACCACCCCTCAGGAGCTGGCCCTCGCGGCGGGCGGCACCGCCCATGAGATCGTCCGTCTTGAGCAGCTCGCGGAGCGGATCGCGGACACCTCGCTGACCGCCGACGACTTCCTGACGGGGATGGCGGACGGGATCCGGGAGGCGGCCCGTACGGCGGCGGGTTTCAAATCGGTGGCCGCCTACCGCTACGGCCTGGACTTCGAGCCCGATCCGCCGGGCCCCGGCGCCGTCCACACCGCCGCCGAACACTGGCTGGCCCGGCGCGCCCAGGGCGGCACCGCCGCCGCCCGGGTCACCGACCCCGTACTGCTGCGCCATCTGCTCTGGTCGGCGGCGTACACCGGGCTGCCGCTGCAACTGCACACCGGGTTCGGCGATCCCGATCTGCGGCTGGACCGCTGCGATCCGCTCGCCCTCACCGACTTCATCCGCGCCGTGCGCCCCACGGGCTGCACGCTGATCCTGCTGCACGGCTATCCGTACCACCGCGGCGCCGCCTATCTGGCCGCCGTCTTCCCGCATGTGTACGCCGATGTGGGGCTGGCCCTGTCACACACCGGGGCGCGGGCCGGGGCCGTGCTCGCCGAGATGCTGGAACTCGCCCCGTTCGGCAAGGTGCTCTTCTCGACCGACGCCTACGGTCTGCCCGAACTGTATGTGGTGGGGGCGCGGCTCTTCCGGGAGGCGCTGACCGGGCTGCTGACCCACTGGGTGGCGCAGGGCGCCTGGTCCCGCCGCGACGCCCGCCGGGTGGCCGCGCTGCTGGGCGCGGACAACGCCCGCCGCGTCTACGGCCTGGGCACCCCGGCCCCCCGCGAGGGGTAGGGGGTGTCCGGCGGCTCGTGACGCCTGCGGCGGGCCGCTCCCCGCCCCGCCCCTTCCCGACACCTGACGATATGCGGCTCCGCCGCGTGCGGGGCTCCGCCGCGTGCGGGGCTCCGCCGCGTGCGGGGCTCCGCCG
>NZ_JBHYVB010000035.1:0-1253 GCF_042750115.1 Streptomyces sp. NPDC059455 | reverse complement strand
GTGTTTGGGGGTTCCCGCGGGCTCGTTCGGCCTGCGGGGGGCGGCCCCCCGGCCCGCCCCTTCCCACAACTGGGGATCCCCCCCAGACCCCGGTGCCCAGGGGCGAAACCCCTGCCCCGCCGCGTGGCCCGCCGGACACCCCCAGCCATCCGATGCGGCACCTCACCGGAACGGCCCGCTCCCGGGGCCCGGAGACCCACGGCCGCCGACGCGTACGGGCCGGGGGACACGCCGTCGCGGCCCGCCGCGCGCGTACGGGGGGCCGGGCCCATGCCGAGCGCGGAGCGCATACGCAGTACCGTGCCCGGAACGTACTCGACCGTAACCGGAGGAGATCGCATGCGGATCGCCGGCACGACCGTCCTGCTCACCGGGGCCACCGGCGGCATCGGCCAGACACTGGCCCGCGCGTTCGCGGCCAAGGGCGCCGAGCTGCTGCTCACCGGGCGCCGTGAGGAGGTGCTGCGACCGCTGGCCGAGCGGCTGGGCGGCCGGGTGATCGTCGCCGATCTGGCCGAACGGTCCGATGTGGAGCGGCTCGCCGAGGAGGCGGCGAACGCCCAAATCCTCATCGCCAACGCCGCGCTGCCCTCCAGCGGCCCGGTCCTGGACTACCGGCCCGAGGAGCTGGACCGCGCCCTCGATGTCAATCTGCGCGCGCCGATGCTGCTGTCCCGGCTGATGGCGCCGCGCATGGTGGAGGCGGGCTCCGGCCACCTGGTGATGATCGGCTCGCTGTCGGGCCGTACGGCCTCTCCCGGCGCGGCGCTCTACAACGCGGCCAAGTTCGGGCTGCGCGGCTTCGCCCTCGGGCTGCGGCAGGACCTGCACGGCACGGGGGTCGGGGTCTCGCTGGTGCAGCCCGGATTCGTGGGCGACGCCGGGATGTTCGCCGACGCGGGGTCGTCCCTCCCCACCGGGGTCCGTACGATCTCCTCCCGGCGGGTGGCGGCCGCGACGATCCGGGCGATCGAGCGGAACCGGGCCGAGGTGAACGTGGCCCCGCTGGAGCTGCGCCTGGGCAGCGCCATCGGCGGACTGTTCCCGAGCATCGCCGAGCGGGCGCAGCGGGGCGCCGGGGCCGGCGAGACGTCCCGTCAGCTCGCCGACGGGCAGCGCGACAAGCGATAGCGCCCCGCGCGCCCGCGCGCCACGGCCCCGCGCACCACGGCCCTGTTGGGCGCGGGGGGTCTGTGTCGGCAGCCGCAAGAGCACCCCCCCCCCCCCCACTAACACCCCCCCCCGCGGGCCCA
>NZ_JBHYVB010000034.1:0-73375 GCF_042750115.1 Streptomyces sp. NPDC059455 | reverse complement strand
GGGGGGGGCGGGTGGGGCGCGCGGTCCGGGCGCGGGGCCCAGGCGCGGGGGCGGTGGCCCGGGGGGGGGCGGCGGGCCTGGCGGCCGCGGGGCTGGACGCGTGCGTGCCGGACGCCGCCGTGGTGTCCGTCCGAGCGCCCTCGCCGGAAGCGGCCGTGGCATGGGCGCGAGCGTGCCGGGAGGCAGGCGTGGCAGTGGGCTGCTTCCGGCCGCCCTCCACGCCCGACCGCCACTCCCGGCTACGACTCACCGCACGCGGCGACCTCACCGACAACCAGATCGGGCAAGCCGTGACGGTGGTCGCCCGCTGGGTCCCGCGCAGCGGCACGGACGGCTGACTCACCAACGCCATCAGACGGCGGGAACGCGAGCATCCGACTGGCGCGGGGGAAGGGCGCGCGAACGAACGGGCCCTGGCGCGCGGGGACCGTTCGCGGCCGGCGCGACCGGAGCCGCTACTGCGCGGCGAGGGACCAAACACGCGACGGGTCGGCGTCGCAGTTGTAGATGACGGTCTGGGTGTTGTTCAGAACACCGCCGCCTGCCGGGGTGAGGCACTTGCCGCTGCTGTAGTTCACAATGTGGTAATTGAAATTACCCTTATCGGTGAAGTACCAGAGTCGCGACGGATCATTGTCGCAGGTGTAGATGACGGTCTGGGTGTTGTTGCTGCCGGCTCCCCCGGCAGGAGCGAGGCACTTACCGCTGTTGAGGTTCAGGATCTGGTAGAGCGAATTACCCTTGTCCACGAGGTACCAGCTACGTGACGGGTGGGTGTCGCAGTCGTAGATGACGGTGAAAACGTTGTTGTCGACACCACCGCCGGCCGGGCTGAGACACTTGCCGCTGTTGTTGTTCACGAGAAACTTGCCGAATGCCGCCGATCTCGCCGTCGGCGGTAATGTCGCCGTCGAGGGCGACACCTGCGGAGTCACCGGTGCCGGGCGCGACGAGGCCGAGGCGACTGGTGCCGAGAGGGCCGTGCCACCGATCGCGGCCACAGCTGCTGCGATCATCCCCGCAGCCTTGAAGTGATTATTCATCTGCGTCTGCTTTCCTTGTCGAGTGCGGAGGATCGAATGCAGGCGGACACCTTGAACACTGATCCGTAATCATTTCTCGGGCGTCACGCGCTGCGCCTTGAAAATTACCATTGAGGCAGAGCCATGTCGTGAGCACTTTTCCGCCATACGCTGTCCGGCCCGATGCTCGGGGCCCATCCGCACGACACAATTCCCCGGCCGACCGCACAATGGGTTGCGTGGCCCATGTTCCGATCGCTCGTCATCTGCTCCGCGCCAGGGATCTCGCGGACACCCGCTACTCCGAGACACTCACCGTGGCCGACATGGCCGCGGCCGCCTCGCTGTCTCCGGCCCACTTCAGCCGCCGCTTCAAGGCCGTGTTCGGCGAGTCGCCGCACCAGTACCTACTGACCCGTCGCCTGGAGCGGGCCGCCGCCCTGCTGCTCGCGACCGACTGGACGGTGACCGCGATCGGCGTCGCCGTCGGTGTGCGGAGCATCGGTTCCTTCACGACGAGTTTCCGCAGGATGTACGGGATGACTCCACAGACGTACCGGGCGGCGCACCTGCCCGCCGCACGACTTGTGCGCATCCCCCGCTGTGTGGCGATGGCCTACGCACGGCCACGGAACCGCACGTTTCGAGAAGACACGGCCTCGCCGGCTGCCTAGCGTCGATCCCAGGCAATCGACCAAGGAGCGACCATGACGACAATCAAGATCGCGAATGCGCAGTTCTGGGTGCACGACCAGGACGAGGCGCTTGCCTTCTACACCAAGAAACTCGGCTGGGAGGTCCGGGCGGACGTGACGATGGAGGCATGGAGCTTCCGGTGGCTGTGCGTCGCCCCGCCCGGCGGGGACGGTCCGGCACTGGTGCTGATGCCAGTACCGGGGCAGCCCATGCTCGACGAGGCGAGCAGTGTCCAGCTGTCGGATCTGGTGGCAAAGGGTGCGGGTGGCACGCTGTTCCTGGAGACCGACGACTGCAGGGCCGCCTATAACGAACTGTCCGCCCGTGGCGTGGAGTTCAACGACCCGCCGACGGCGCAGCCGTACGGAATCGACACGTCGTTCCGGGACCCGTCGGGCAACAACATCCGGCTCACGCAGGTGCTGGACTTCGACCCGGAACGGCACTGACCCGCAGCGGGGACATGTCGCGCATCACTCCGGATGGGCCACGGCGTCATCCCGTAGTCGCACCGCTGCCAGCAGGCTCAGCCCCGGCTCTGCCCCGCGCAGCGCCTTTACCGCCGCGACCGAGGTGAGGTCCCCGGAGAAGCCGACGTCGGCCAGCCGGGAGCGGACCCAATGACCACGCACCTGGGTTTCGGTGGCGGCGGCGGTGGATTCGACGATCGTGACCGCGCGTTCCAGACCCGGGCGCGTCTCGGCCGAGGCCCCGTCCAGTGCCTGGCGGAGGGCCGCCGCGACCACATGCGCGTCCCGGATCAGCACGAGGTTGTGACTCTTACCCATTCTTCGGTTCCTCCTCTGTAGATCACTGCTCTTGTCATGTCCGAGGTCCAGGCATACGCGAGCGCTGGAACCGCGACACGAACACTCCGGCGCTGACCGGCGTATCGCCCCGCGTCAGCCGGCGCACCCGGCGGGGCTCCTGCTCGGCCAGCCGGAGTGCGTACAGCCCCACCGGACCGAATTCGTCCCAGGGCGCCCGCCCGGCATCGATGACATGCCGGGCCGCTTCTTCGGTGAGCTCCGCCGCGCGGGCACGAGGCAGGCCGTGTTGTTCTTCCAGCAGCCGCGGCAGGTGCCTCAGCCAGTCCTCGGAGGAGTGAACGGTCTCCGGTGTTATGCCGAGTCCACCCTTGCCAGTCGGCTTACCGGGTACGGCGAACCAGATCGCCATCAGGACGATCCCCGCCAGACAGACGATCGGCGTTGGGAGCGTGCCAAGTCCGGTCCTGGGCAGCGCGGTGAAGGCGACGGCCGCCAGGATCGTCGTGGCGGCCGAGGCGAGCCACCACCCGACGGCCCGGCGCCGGGCGCCTGACCTCGGCCCGTGCGCCGCGACAAACGCGGTCGCCAGAGCGAGCGCGGTGAGGAGTGTCCCCGCCAGACCGGCCCTGGTCAGCGTGAGAGTGCCACCAGCCGAGATCCACAACAGGAGGCCGGCCACCACCGTACTCAGACCCAGCGAACCGAACACACCGGCAAGGCGGTCGGCCGGGGTCAGGCCGTCCCGGTCGTAGGCCGCACGGACCTGATCCGGGACTCGTTCGGTGGCGACCGTCGCCGCGAATTCCGCCGGTGAGCCGAAAGCCTCCCGCGGATGCTCACCGCTCTCCGCGCAGTGCTGCTCCACCTCGTTCAGCACCGTGTCGGCGGTGTCCCGCGGCACCGGCCGCGCGGCAAGCGTCAGCCGAGCCCTGGCGTACCAGACTTCGACGGTCTCGTTACTCACGTCCGCTCCCTGTCGACGTCATCAAGGCGGGCCAGCAGACGATCCACGGAGCCGGAGAAGTGCTCCCAGCCCTCCCGCTCCTCGCGCAGCCGCGCCCACCCGGCGTCGGTCAGCCGGTAGACCTTGCGCCCCGGGCCGCCCTCCCCCGCCTGCCAGTGAGCCTCGACCAGTCCGTCGTTCTCCAGACGGCCCAGCACCGGGTAGAGCGCTCCGCCACGGACCGTGCCGAATCCCCGCGCGGCCAACTGCTGGACCAGTGCGTACCCGTGCTGGTCGCCCTGCGCGAGCAAGGCGACCAGCAGCAGAGGCAGCATTCCTCGCAGCCAGCCGGACGAGGGCTCCGCTGTCGGCATGGCCTACTTCCCCTTCCAACTAGTCGCGGTTCGCATCTAGTTCGATTTCAGAGTAGTTAAGCACGCTCCAGGATCTGACACCACCTCGGCCCGGTTCAGCGTGCGGCAGGCAGTTGGCCGCGGAACCGCGAAGTCAGCCGACGGAAGACGCGCGTGGTGTGTCTGGGCCGCCCGGCACCCGGCTGATCTGCGGTTTCCCGCAGGGTCAGCGTTGCGGAGAACACCATCGGGTCGGGCGGCAATCCTCATGTCCTCGCCGATCCGCGGTTTCTAGATTGACAGGCGTCGGGGCGGGAGGCGCCCTGGCGCCGGACCGCCATGTTGGAGACCGCATGCACTTGATGACCCTGGCTCTGCCCCAGGAGCCCTCGGACGGCATCGCCGGCTGGGCCGCGGACCTCGTGGACGCGATGGGCGGGCCGGGAGCCGGTCTGGCCATCGCGCTGGAGAACCTCTTCCCGCCGCTGCCCAGCGAGGTGATCCTGCCCCTGACCGGGTTCGCGGCCGGTCAGGGCGTGCTCAGCCTGGCCTCGGCACTGTTCTGGACCACGCTCGGCTCGGTGGTGGGCGCGCTGGTGCTGTACTGGATCGGCATGCTCGTCGGCCGCCGTCGCATGCACGCCATCTGGGCGAAGCTGCCGCTGGTGAAGACGTCCGATCTGGACCGTACCGAGCAGTGGTTCGAGCGGCACGGCACCAAGGCGGTGTTTTTCGGCCGCATGGTGCCGATCTTCCGTAGCCTCATCTCCATTCCGGCCGGGGTCGAGCGCATGCCGCTGCCGGTTTTCGCCCTGCTGACCACGCTGGGCAGCCTGGTCTGGAACTCGGTGCTGGTGATGGCCGGTTACTGGCTGGGCGATCAGTGGGACGAGGTGGAGACCTACGTCGGCGTCCTCTCCAAGGTGGTCCTGGTCGCGGTTGTGGTGGCCATCGTGGTCTATGTGGTCATGCGCTTCCGCGGACGCGACCGGCGGTACCACGCTTCATGAGCCACGACGCGCGCCCCGGCCCCTCCGCTCCGCTCGCGCCACAGTCCGGGCGATCTTGCCCGGGCTGTGCGGCCGGGCTAGGCTTGGCCGCCGTGCGGGGGGATTTCAGGAATATCGCCACTCATCACCTGTTTCTCGGCTCATCCGGTCAGCACGACGGCAGGGGGGCGGCGGATCCCTCGTGGCCGCGCAGGATTCCGGGAACACTCCTCGGCTGCTGCACAGCCATGCTCGGATTCCTCTACTTGCTGATCGTCGGCACGGTCTTGGCGGCCTTCCTGTTGTGGCCGCGCACCCGGCCCCGCGCCTTGGCCGCGCTCGCCTCCGGGGCCCATCGGCTCGCGGCGCTGGACCGGGTGCGCCGCTTCGTCTTCTTCGGCGATCGTTTCCCCGAGCACTACAAGTCGTCCGACCAGAAGGTCCTGCGGTATCTGACGATCCGCGGCTACACGGGGCTGCTGTTCACCATCGTCCTCGGTCTGCTGGGGTTCGGCTGCATCCTCGCCGCCGTGCTGGCCGTGCGACTGCTCCAAGGCCGTCTCGACCTGCCGGAACTCCTCACCCAGGCCCTGCTCGGCGGAGTGCTGCTGTTCCTCGACGTACAGGGCATCCACTCCCTGGCGGTACTGGACGCCCGGCTGGCCCGCGAGTGCTTCGGGCCGTCCGAGCGGGAGTTGCTGCGGCAGCGCATCGACGAACTGGCCACCAGCCGGGCCGCGGTCGTCCAAGCCGTCGACGCCGAGCGCCGCCGCATCGAGCGCGATCTCCACGACGGCATCCAGCAGCGCCTGGTGGCACTCGCCATGCTGCTCGGCCGGGCGCGCCGCAGCCGCGGCCGCAACCCCGAGCAGGTGGACGCCTTACTGCACCAGGCGCACCAGGAGTCCCAGGAGATCATCACCGAACTCCGTGAGGCGACCTGGCGGATCTATCCGTCCGCCCTGGACAGCCTGGGGCTGCAGGAAGCACTCGGCGGGGTCTCCGAGCGGTGTTCCATCCCCATCCGCATGGAGTTCGAGGTCGACCGTGCGCTGCCGCAGCCGGTGGAGACCGCCGCGTACTTCGTGGTGTCGGAGTGCGTGACCAATGCCGCCAAGCACTCCGGCGCCACGGCGATTTCCATCGGGCTCGCGTTGCACGGCGCGGTGCTCGTGGTACGGGTCGAGGACAATGGGACCGGCGGAGCGGACCCATTGGGCAGCGGCCTCACGGGGCTGCGCAGCCGGGTGAGCGCGCTCGACGGTCTGCTGCATATCGACAGCCCCCTCGGGGGACCCACGACCATTACCGCGGAGCTTCCATGCGCATGATCCTCGCCGAGGACTCGACCTTGCTACGGGAAGGACTGGTGCGCCTGCTCGTCGAGGAGGGCCATGAGGTCGTCGCGGCGGTGGGCGACGCGGTGTCCCTCATGAAGGAGGTCGAGGAGCGGACACCCGACATGGTCGTCGTCGACATCCGGATGCCACCGACGCACACCGACGACGGGTTGCGGGCCGCGCTGGAGATCCGCAAGCGCTGGCCCCAGATCGGCCTGCTCGTGCTCTCACAGCACGTGGAGCGCAACTACGCGGCCCAGCTGCTGGCTTCCAACGCGGAGCGGGTCGGGTATCTCCTGAAGGACCGCGTCGCCCAGGTCGAGGAGTTCCTGGACGCGCTCGACCGGATTCACGCGGGTGGCGCGGCCATCGACCCCGAAGTCGTGCGTCAGTTGGTCATCCGTACCACGCACGGTGACCCGCTCGCCCGGCTCACCCCGCGGGAGCGGAGTGTCCTGGAGACCCTGGCACAGGGTCACACCAACACGGCCATCGCGCAGAAGCTGCACATCTCGCTGAGCTCGGTGGAGAAGAACCTCAACGCGATCTTCGACAAGCTCGAGCTGTCGCACACCGTCGGCTACAGTCGGCGGATCCTGGCGGTTCTGCGGTATCTGGAGTCCTGAGGCGCGCGACCGGTGACCGCCCGGATACCGAGGTGCCCGACGACGTCGTCCCGCACGCCGTCGAGCACCCCTCGGCGTCTGGCACACCGCCGGGCTGTCCTCGGCCCTGCCACGTCCCCGGCCGGCACAGCCCGGTGCCGTCACTGGAAGGAGTACGGGTTGAGCGCGTCCTCCGGCAGGTGTTCCAGCTGCACCCGGTCGCCGATGCCGGCTGCCTCCGCGAGTTCGAGGATCACATCGAAGGCGATGTGATCCTCCAGGGCGAATCCGGTCGAGTCGAAGACGGTCAGCCCGTCCCGTCCCGCCGCGCCTCGGCGAGCGCGAGGGCGGCGCACAGCTCGGGCAGCTCCGGGCCCAGGTCGCTCTCGTCGAGCTGCTGGCACTCGCCCTCGCGCAGCGCCTGTCCCCGATGGTCCCGGGTGACGAAGGCGGACTTCAGCACGGACCGTGGCACCTCGTACTTGCCGATCAGATCGGCGCCGATGGCGTTGATGTGGACGTGCGGGCGCAGCCGCTCGCCCTGGAGGACCGGGCCGTCCCCGACCCCGACCGAGGTGACGGTGCAGATGATGTCCGAAGAAGATGCCCACCCCGCGCTCGCTCGCGTAGCGGGTGAGCTCCACAGGACCCGCTCGACGGCGGGAGTCGGCGGGAACCACTGGAAGTACGTCTCCAGCGAGGTGTTGTCGATGTCGAGGACGAGCGCCTGCTTCTGTCCCCCGCCGTCCTGGATGCGCTCCTGGATGTAGGGAAGGGCCTGGTCGATCACCTTGTCGACATCGCTCTTCCACGTCTCGTAGTCGACGGCCGCGGCGGCGCTGGGGGCCGCCACCGACGCCTCGGCGAGCCCCTGGCCACCGCCGGAGCGAGGCGCTCTGACCGCACAAGGGAGCCGCGCACGCAACCGCTTGCTTCTCGCCGAACCGGCCGAAATCATGGCAAGTGGCTGCCACCGGGCATGAGCCGTGGAGGTTGGATTAGAGTAGAAAATGTCATCGCGCTTGTCCGTCAAGGTCGACGAACGGATCGAAGCCATGACCAGAGCGACCAAGACAGCCCCTTCCACCAGCGCGGACTCCCGGACGCCGGCTCCGGCGGCGAGGAGAAGGCCCCACGGGCCCCGAGCGGCGGCCGAGGACGTGTGCGCGCGCCATTCGGTGACCGTCCAGTTCGATGGGCGGCGGGTGGAGCTGCCGTCGGAGGGGCAGCTCTACTTCCTCGCCGGACTCGGCGTCATCGCCGCCATCGGGATCATCGATTGGCCGGTGGCGGCGGCCATAGCGGTCGGGCACGGGCTGGCCCACAGCCAGCACGGCAAGGCGCTGCGCGAGTTCGGAGAGGCGCTGGAAGAGGCATGACACAGCAGGGACCGGACACGCCGGACACGCCAGGTACACCGGACTACCCCGCGATGATCGTTCCGGTCGGGCATGTGGAGCCCGTACCGCGCCGCATCCGTGGCTTCGTGGCCGGCCGCCCCGTCTTCGACACCGTGCGGGCGCGCTATGTGTGGCTCTGGCCGGGCTATCCGCAGTACTGCGTGCCCCGCGACGACATCGCCGAGGGGGCGCTCGTCGACGAGGGCCGGAGCATGGCCCTGAAGGTCGGCGGAGCGCGCCGCCAGACCCTCCGGCTGGGCTCGCTCACCCGCCCGGGCGCGGCCTGGGAGTGGGGCGAGGACGCGCCCTCCGGCATCGTCGGCCATGTCAGCTTCCGGTGGGAGGCCGTCGACGCCTGGTTCGAGGAGGACGAGCAGGTGTTCGTCCACCCCAGGAGCCCGTACACCCGTGTCGACGCGCTCCGGTCGGGCCGCGCCGTGCGCGTCGAGCTGGACGGCGCCGTGCTCGCCGACGCCCCGAGCTCGGTGATGGTGCTGGAGACGGGGCTCCCGACGCGCTACTACCTGGACCGGGTGTATCTGGACTGGACGCGCATGGAGCCCACCGAGACCGTCACCAGCTGTCCGTACAAGGGCATGACGAGCGGCTACTGGTCCGTCCGGACCGGCACCGCCACCCACCCGGACCTCGCCTGGACCTATGACTTCCCGACCCACCAGGTGTCCCCCATCGCGGGGCTGGTCGCCTTCTACAACGAGAAGGTCGACCTCTACCTGGACGGCCGGCCGCTTCCCCGGCCCGCCCCGGTCTCCAGGGCGAACTGGGAGCAGGAACACCGGTAGGCGATAACACCTCCTCGCCCGGAAGGGCCCTGGGCCTCTGCCCAGGGCCCACGCGTGTGCCCCACGACTAGAATTGACGCCCCGTCAACTCCGTCAGTTCCGTTCGCGCAACGCGCACACCCCAGGCCCACGAGAGGAGAACCGCCCATGAAAGCGCACCGCGCCACCAGATGGCTCCCGCTGCCCACCGCACTCCTGCTCGCCCTGCTCCCCACCAGCGCCTCCGCGTACCCCAACCCCGGCCGGGTGACGGGCGACACCGTCGTCCACGACCCGTCGATGGTCCGCGCCGCCGACGGCACCTATCTGCTCTACTCCACCCACGGCGGCCTGGAGGCCCGCACCTCCACCGACCGGATCGCCTTCAGCCGCTCGGGCAGCGCCTTCACCACCCCGCCCTCCTGGTGGCGGACGTACTCCGCCGGCAACGACCCCTGGGCGCCGGACATCTCGTACCAGGGTGGCAGCTATCTGATGTACTACGCCGTCTCGTCCTTCGGCTCCAGCAACTCCGCCATCGGCCTCGCCACCTCCCCCAGCGGCAGGGCCGGGACCTGGACCGACCGCGGCATCGTGCACTCCACCACCGGCGGCAGCGACTACAACGCCATCGACCCCAACCTCTTCGTCGACAGCGACGGAAAGTGGTGGCTGTCGTTCGGCTCGTGGTGGTCGGGGCTGAAGATGATCCGCCTGGACCCCGCCACCGGCAAACAGTACGCGGGCGACAGGACGGTCTACGCCATCGCCTCCCGGCCCACCGGCACCAAGGCGATCGAGGCCCGTCGGTCGTCAAGCGCGACGGCTACTACTACCTGTTCGCGTCGTACGACACCTGCTGCGCGGGCACCAGCTCCACGTACAAGATCAAGGTCGGCCGCGCCACCAGCCCCACCGGTCCGTACTACGACAAGAACGGGGTGAACATGATGAACAACGGCGGCACCCCGGTCCTCGAGTCCCACGGCCGCTACATCGGCCCCGGCGGGCAGTCGGTGATGAGTGACGTCGACGGTGATCTGCTCGTCTACCACTACTACGACGGCCAGGACAACGGCACCCCGAAGCTGGGCGTCAACCTGCTGAGCTGGTCCGGCGGCTGGCCGACCGCGTACTGACCGCCGCGGGCCTCATCGGTCCCTAGGGTCGGAGCATGTTGCTCGAACATCGTGGCAAGCGGCCCGTGGTTCCGGAATCGGCGTATGTCGCCCCCACCGCCGTCCTGTGCGGTGCCGTCGTCCTCGGCGAGCGGGCCCGGGTGCTGCACGGTGCCGTGCTCACCGCCGAGGACGGCGAGGTGCGCACCGGGGCGGATGTGGTGGTGATGGAGAACGCGCTGGTCCGCGGGCGGGCCGGGCATCCGGTGACGCTGGGGGACGCGGTGCTGATCGGGCCGCACGCGCATGTGAACGGGGCGACGGTCGACGACGAGGTCTTCGTGGCCACCGGCGCGTCGGTGTTTCCCGGGGCGGTCGCGGGGACGGGCGCCGAGCTGCGGATCAACAGTGTGCTGCAGGTGAACTCGCGGCTGGCGCCCGGCACGGTGCTGCCCATCGGATGGATCGCCGCCGGGGATCCGGCCCGGCTGTTCTCCCCCGATCAGCACGACGAGCTGTGGGAGGTGCAGCGCGCTCTCGACTTCCCCGACACCGTCTACGGTGTCGCGCGCGGCACCTCCATGCGCACGATCATGTCCCGGCAGGCCGCGTCTACGGGGCCCACCGGGATGACCGTCCCCTCGACTGAGTCCCGGGCACACGGTGACCGCCATGTGCCCGGGAAGCGTCATTTGACGCCGATGTGTGCTCCGGGGCCGAGCGGCAGATCCAGGCCGTAGAAGATGCCGAGGATCGCCAGCCACACCAGCAGGAACGGCACCACGAAGATGGCGAGCCGGGAGATGAGGGTCCCGAGGCGGGCCTCCGGTTCGTATTCGCGGACCATCGCCAGGACCAGGAGGAGATACGGGTTCATCGGGGTGATGGCGCCGGTCGCCGAGTCGCCGATGCGGAAGGCCGCCTGGCTGAGCGCCGGGCTCATGTCCATGAGCATGAAGGCCGGGATGAAGACGGGGCCGACCAGGGACCACAGGGCGGATCCGGAGAGGATCACCAGATTGAGGCAGGAGGTCAGCAGGACGAACGCGATGATCGCCCAGAAGCCGGTCACGCCGATGGAGTTGAACAGCGCGGCCGCCTTCACCGCCAGCAGCACCCCGAGGTTGGACCAGGTGAAGACCGCGATGACCTGGGCGGCGAAGAACATCATCACGATGTAGCCGGACATGTTCTTCACCGAGTCGGTCATGGCGGTGACCACGTCCTCGGTGCCGGTGAGCTGCTTGACCGTGAAGCCGTAGGTGAGCCCGGCGAGCAGGAAGGCGCCGAAGAGCACCGGGACGACGCCGCTCAGCACCGGCGAGGGCACGAAGGCGCCGCCCTCCCCGCGCAGCGGGGCGCCCGGCGGCAGCCACAGCGCGAGGACCGCCGCGAGATACACGCCGACGACCGCGCAGGTGACCGCGAGCCCCTTGCGCTGCGCCGGAGTGAGCGTCAGGTCCTCCGCCGTGGCCTCGCTGTCGGCCGCCTGATAGGTGCCCAGGCGTGGTTCGAGGACGCGGCTGATGAGGAATCCGCCGAGCAGCCCCAGGACGATGCTGCTGGCGGCGGTGAAGAAGTAGTTGATGAGCACATGGATATGGAGGCCCTCGGCGGCCGGGAGCACTGAGGCCGCCTGCTCGGTGATGCCCACGTACAGGGCGTCGAGCGAACCGATGGTGAACCCCGCGGCATAGCCCGCGGTGACACAGGCGAAGCCGCCGATGAGGCCCGCGACGGGATGGCGTCCGGCGCTCTTGAACACCAGGGCCGCCAGGGGTGGCAGCACGATGGCGCCGACATCGCTCATCATGTGCGCCTGGCTGGCGATGATCGCCACCGCGTACGGCAGCACGGCGCGCGGCACCCGGGCCAGCGTGGCCCGCATCGCGGTCTCCAGCAGACCGGTCTTCTCCGCGAGCCCGACCACCATGATCAGCACCAGCACGGCGCCGATCGGCGGGAACGTGGCGAAGTTGGGGATCAGGTTCTCCAGCAGCCAGCGCAGCCCCTCACCGGTGAGCAGCCCGCCGATGGGCTTGGTGTCATCGGTGCCGGGGACGGTGACGGAGGCACCGGCGAGGGCGAGGACGGTGGAGACGACGGCCAGCAGCGCGAAGAGCCCGGCGAACAGGACGATGGGGTTGGGCAGGGCGTTGCCGGCGCGTTCGATGAAGGAGAGGACACGGTCGAGCCCGCCACGCCGCTCCTTGTCCGGCGAGGTGCCCCCGGGGGCGGGGAGCCCGGTCACCGCGGGCATCAGGGCCGCCCCGCGGCCGGCGTGGCCGAGGGCAGGAGGCCCTTGGTGTCCTTGCGGACGTGTCCGTCCTGCACGACGCACACCACGTTGGCGGGATCGCCGAGCACACCGATGTCCGCGAGCGGATCGCCCTCGCAGACGACGAGGTCGGCGACGCGGCCGGGGGCCAGCGTGCCGAGCCGGTCGGCGACGCCGAGGAGTTCGGCGGCGGTCCGGGTGCCGGCCACGATGGCGTCCATGGGGTCCATGCCCAGGTCGACGAGGTAGGAGAGCTCCATCAGGTTCTGTCCGTGCGGACAGACGGCGGCGTCGGTGCCGAGCGCGATCCTGGCGCCCTGCTCGATGGCGCGGGAGATGTTCTCCTTGGTGATGCCGGACCAGCGCACCTTCTTCTCGTAGTGATAGTGCTCCATCGTGGCCTTGTCGATGCCCGCGTAGACGGTGGAGAGGGTCGGGACGACGAAGACGCCACGCTCCCCCGCCATCTCCAGGGCCCGGTCGTCCAGGCCGTAGCCGTGCTCGATGCTGGTGACCCCACCGCGGATGGCGTTGAGGATGCCCGCGTTGCCCTGGGCGTGGGCGGCCACCGGCTTGCCGCCGTGGCGCCGGCACTCGTCGACCACGGCGCGGATCTCCTCCTCCAGGAGCCCCTCGTCGTCCGGCTGGTCATAGGGGCTGCCCATGCCACCGGTGGCGCAGATCTTGACCAGGTCGGCACCGGCGCGCAGCACCTTGCGCACGGCCAGCCGCGCCTCGTCCTCGGTGTCGGCGAGCTCGGACATCTCCCCGCCGCTGAGGTCGGTGCCGTCGGGCAGCCGCACATCGGCGTGGCCACCGGTGTGGCTGATGATCCGCACCGCGGTGTGCAGCCGGGGGCCCTCGATCCGCCCGGTCTCGACGGCGGTGCGGTAGCCGGTGGCCAGCCCGCCCAGGTCACGGGCGGTGGTGATGCCCGCGTCGAGGGTCTGCCGCATACGGGTGGCGGTGTCGAAGGTGACCAGGACCGGGTCGAGTTCACCACGGCGGCCGGGCGGGCTGGCATGGGCGTAGGCGAGGTGGGTGTGACAGTCGAAGAAACCCGGCAGCACGGTGCGACCGCCCGCGTCGATGACACGCCCGGTGAAGGCGTCCCCGGAGGCCGGGGGCACGGTGGCCGCCGGGCCCGCGTAGGTGATGGTTCCTTCGGCGTCGGCGATGACAACGGCGTCCGCGATCGGGGCCGCCCCGGTACCGTCGACCAACGTGGCGTTCTCCACGCGCAGAGCGGTCCTGGTGGTCTCGGACGTGGTGGGTTCCGTCATGAGCTCGATCTCACTCCTCGTTGAGGGAACTGGTGGGGAGGAGTGTCGATCCATCGCGTGTTTCGGGTGTTATCATGCAGCATTCCATCGAGATTCACATGCGATACGCAGAAAAGCGCCGCCCATGCACACGCAGGATTTCGCCGCGCATGACCTGGACGAGCTGGATCGCGGCCTCATACACGCACTGCAGATCCACCCCAGGGCCCCATGGACTCTCGTCGGTGATGTTCTCGGGGTGAACCCGGTGACGGCCGCGCGACGCTGGCACCGGCTCCAGGAGAGGGGGCTGGCCTGGGTGACCGCCTACCCCCGGCTGTCCGACTCCCGGATCGTGGTGACCGGCATCGTCGAGGTGGACGCCGAGCCCGGGGTCGGCGAGGACGTGGCCGAGTCCCTGGCGGCCGAGCCCTCGGTGGCGAACGTCAAGCTCACGGCCGGAAGCCGGGATCTGGTGATCGCGCTGCAGGCTTCCGACCTCGGTGAGCTCTCCCAGCTCACCACCGCCCTCTTCCGCGGCGCCCCGGGGGTACGGGCGACACGTACGCATGTGGCCACGGCCGTGCCCTCCGAGGGCAGCCGGTGGCGGCTGCGCGCCCTGGACGCCACACAGCTCGCCCGTCTCCAGGAGGCGCTCCCGCCGACCGAGCCGCTCCCCTCCGGGGCGACCGGCTGGGACCCCCTGGACATCCGGCTCCTGGAGCTGCTGAGTGTGGACGGCCGGATGGCGGTCAGCGATCTCGCGGAACACGCCGACGCGCCGCTCACCACGGTCCGCCGAAGGCTGCGGTCGCTGCTCGGCTCACGGGTGTGTCTGCGCTGCGACCTGGCCCGGCCGCTGTCCGGGTGGCCGCTGTCCGCGGTGTACTTCGCGTCCGTACCGGCCGAGCGCCTGGAGGAGACCAGCCAGGCGCTGGCCGGGGTGCGGGAGGTGCGGTCGTGTGCGATCACGGCGGGCCCGCACAACCTCGTGATCGACGTCTGGCTGCGCGCGTCCGGCGATGTGCACGCCTTCGAGGCACATCTGTCGAGGCGGCTGCCGCGGCTGACCATCGAGGACCGCTCGGTGGTGCTGCGCACCGTCAAGCACATGGGCCGGCTGCTGGACCGCGACGGCCACAGCGTGGGCATCGTCCCGCTGCGCCCCTTCACCGCGCCCGCCGCCGGGGGTGCCACCGCCACCTGAGGCGCGGGCACACGGTCCGGTATCGCGGCCACCTCGCCGGAAACAGTCGGCACGGCGCACCGGACGTGAAGGCGCTGTCCAGTGTTCGTATGGGTGCCATCTGCCGGTACCCGCCGCCGGACACGCTGGGGCGCCATGGCACCTGTGCGCGCGATAGTCCAAGCCGTTCCGCTGGTGGCTACGGCCATCGTCATGCTCGACGCGGCCACCGACTTCTTCCCGGACGCCCCGCTGGTCGGCGTCATCACACCGGTGCGCCTCGCCGTGCTGGCGGGGCTGGTCGCGACGGCGGTGACGGCCCCGCGACTCGCCACGTTCCGCACCCGGCTCGACCTCGCCATCGCGCTGCTCCTGCTCAGTGCCATCGCCACCACCTACGTCGGCGGCCACCCAGACGCACCGCTACGCGCCCTGATGACCGCTCTCGCCACCTTCTACCTGCTGGTCGGGGTGCGGCGGTCGCAGCCCGAATCGTGGCGGGCGGTGGCGCTGCTCGCGCTGGCCTGCGTGGCGGCCGCGGCCACTTCGGCGTTCGCCCAGGTGACCAACGAGGTGCCGACCGGCTTCTGCCGCACCGGGCTCTTCACCGACGTCGACTGCGACAACGGCGGGACCGGTGCGATGATCCGCGCCACGGGCACCTTCGCCAACCCCAACCTGCTCGCCGCGTTCCTGGTGCTGCTCACCCCGATCGCCCTGCTGACGGCGGTGACGGTGGCCGAGCGCACGGCCCGGGTCGCCGTCGTGACCGTGGGCCTCCTCGCGTACGGCGCGGTGCTGACCACCTTCTCCCGGGCGGGCTGCGTCGCGGCCGCGGCGGGTCTGCTGGTGCTCGGCGGCGCGTACTGGCTCGCCCCCCGCCTCGGCCGGTGGGGGGTGCGGACGCTGACGACCGTGGGGCTGGCCGGGCTGGCGGCGGTGACGGTGGCGCTGTGGGTGGTGTCGCGGGCCGGTGACGCGCTCGGGGTCCGGGGCCAGGCGTGGAAGGCGGCCGTGGACCTGGCAGTGGACCATCCGCTCGGGGTCGGTCTTGGGCGGGCCGGCGACGCCGTCTCCGCCGCCGTACCGGGCGGCAGGACCTTCGTCCACGCGCACAACATGTGGCTGAACTGGCTGGCCGAAGCGGGCGTGGCCGGTCTGCTCGGCATCCTGCTGGTGACCGTGATCGCCATCGCCTCGGCGGTCCGCGCCGCACGGGAGAAGTCCGTGGCCGGTGTCGTCGGGCTCGCCGCCCTGACGGGGTTCTTCCTGGCGGCCACGGTGGACCACCCGGCCAACCTGGACCGGATCGCCATGCTCTTCTGGCTGGTCCTCGGCCTCGTCATGGCCGAGGTCCCGGGCGGGTGGCGGGAGTCCGGGACACCCGCGCGGGCCACCGGCCGGTCGGGCCGCCGCGCGCGGCGCCACTGAAGCGCTCCGCTGGACGCTCCGCTGGAAGTGCCACGATGCGTCGTCGGGCGTCCGCGGCGCCCTCGTGGCTGGTCGCGCCCACGCGGCGGAGCCGCACATCGACACAGCCCCGGGGCCCCGCGGCCGGGGGCCGCCCCGGGCGGGGGCGCCCGGCGGGCGTGGGGTGGGGCGCCCCCCCGCGGGGCCGCCCCAAACCACAACCCCCCCCCGCCCCGCCCGCGCCCCCCGCCCGCCGTCTCACTTTCCGGAAATCGCTCGCCGCCTCCGGCTTCGCCCCGAACCATGGCCCCATGGTTGACACATCCTTGTACGCGGCGTTCCTCCTCGCCGCCTTCGTCCTCTGCGTCACTCCTGGCCCGGACATGATGTTCAGCCATGTGCCGGGCCAGTTCATGCTCCGGTGTTCACGGGGTTGGCCGTACGGCTCGCCGCCTCTCCGAAGTAGGCGGCCCGACGGACGCTGTGGCCGCCTGGGGTCCGGACAGCGGACCGTCCTCCTGGCCCCGTCCGCGCGGTGGCGACGAGAGTGGGTGGGCGTTCGCGTCAACCGGAAGGCGGGGCACAGCGATGGTGGACACGGTGCGGCGGGGCTATGCGCCCAGCTCCTTCGGGCAGTTGCACTACGCGGAGTGCGGGTCCGGTGAGGCGGTGCTGCTGCTGCACCAGACGCCACGTTCCTGGACCGAGTACGCCGGTGTGCTGCCCCTGGTGGGCCGGGCGCACCGGGCGATCGCCATGGACACCGTGGGGTTCGGCGCCTCGGCCAAGCCCGAGGGGCCGCACTCGATCGAGCGGTTCGCCGATGGGGTGGAGGCGCTGGCCGACGCGCTCGGGCTGGACGCCTTCCACCTGGTGGGCCATCACACGGGCGGGGTGGTGGCCGTGGAGGTGGCCGCCCGGCTGGGCGACCGCGTCAGCGGTCTGCTGCTCTCCGCCACGGCCTTCGTGGACGAGGCCAAGCGCGCGGCGGCTCCCGCGCGCCCGCCGGTCGACCACGTCGACCCCAAGCCGGACGGCTCACATCTGGTGGAGGTGTGGAACCGGCGCCGCGCCTTCTACCGGGCGGGCGAGGAGGCCGCGCTGCACCGCTATGTGATCGACGCGCTGACGGTGCTGGACCGGGTGGAGGAAGGACACGAGGCGGTGTACCGGTACCGGATGGAGGAGCGGCTGGCGCACATCACCGCACCCGTACTCGCCGTGTGCGCGCCGGAGGACCACTACTCGCTGCCCGCGCTGGAGAAGTTCGCGGCGGCGCTCGGCTGCGAGACGGCGGTCCTGTCCGGCGGCCACGTACCGGCGCCCGAGCAGCTGCCCGGGGAGTTCGCCGATGTCGTCACCGCGTGGGTGGACCGGCATCGGCGGTGGCCCGGTCCCACGTCGTCCCGGTGACACCCCGCCTCCGCAGCGCCGCCTTGCGCACCTTCCCGGTCTCGGTGAGCGGCAGTTCGCCCAGGATGTCCACATAGCGGGGGACGGCGAACGGTGGCAGCTCGCGCTCGCAGTGGCGGATCACATCGGCCAGGTCGAGGGTGCCGCCCGCGCGTGGCACCACGGCGACCATGACCTCGTCCTCGGCCAGCTCGGACGGCACGGGGAAGACGGCCGCGTCGGCCACCTGGGGATGGCCACGGACGACCGTCTCGACCTCGCACGAGGAGACGTTCTCCCCACGGCGGCGGATCACGTCCTTGATGCGGTCCACGAACCGGAACCAGCCGTCGGGTTCGCGGACCACCCGGTCCCCCGTGTGCCGCCACGCGTCCACCGGCTCCGCCAACTCGCCCAGATAGCCGGTGGCGAAGGCGTACGGCCGGTGGCTGCGCACGACCAGCTCACCCGGGGTGCCGTCGGGGACGGGCGTGAGCAGTTCGTCCACGACGCGGGCGTCGAAGCCCTCGCGCAGGGTGCCCATGTAGCCGGGCCGCTGCTCCTCGGGGGTCGTGCCGATGACCAGGTTGGTCTCGGTGGAGCCGAATCCGTCGATCAGCGTGACGCCGAACCGCTCGCGGAACGGTCCCCAGGCGTGGGCCGGTGTCGCCGGGGAGAGTCCGCGGACGGCCCGGTGCGCCCGGTCGCGGGGGCCCGGGGGCTGGGCCAGCAGCATCGGCACCATGGCGCCCAGCAGATAGACCACGGTCGCCCCGGCTTCGGCCGCCTCGGCCCAGTACCGGGAGGCCGAGAAGCGGGGCGCCAGGGTGATCGACGCCCCCACGGTCATCGCCTGTGCCAGCGCGTTCAGCGCGTTGGTGTGGAACATCGGGAGGCAGGTGTGGAGGACGTCGTCCGCGGTGAGGCGCAGCGCGTCGGACACGTTGCGCCCCCACCAGACGAACTGGGCGTGGGGGCAGCGCACCCCGCGAGACGTGCCGGTGGTCCCTGAGGTGAACAGGACACACGCGGTGTCCTCCGGGCGGACGGGCGCCGCCGGGAAGGCCGGGCCGCCGCCCGGCCGGGGCGTGCCGTCCGCTCCGGCGCGCCACAACGTCCCCCGGTACCCGGCCGCCCGCACGCGCTCGGCCGTCTCGTCCTCCACGAGCAGATACGCGGGGCGGGCCTGATCCAGTACGTGTCGCAGCCCACCGCCGCGCAGCCCCGTGTTCAGGGGCACCAGCTCGGCGCCGAGCCAGGCGGCGCCGAGGAACAGGTCCACGAGTTCGATCCGGTTGCCCGTCATCGCCGCGATGCGCTCGCCCGGACGGCAGCCCTGGACCGCGAGGGCCCCCGCCATGGTGGCGGCGGCCTCCCGGGTCTCGCGGTAGGTGCGGACCGTGGTCCCGATCCGCAGGAAGGGGCGGTCCCCGTGGTCCCGGGCCGCGGCCTGGAGCAGCCCGGGAATCGTCAGTGAGGTCACCGCAGCACCTCGCGCTCGCGCAGTGCGCGGATCCGCTCCGGTGACAGGCCCGCGACCTCGCGCAGCACATCGTCGGTGTCGGCGCCGAGCACGGGTGCCGCCTTACGGATGCCACCGGGTGTGCGGATGAGCCGGATGGGCGGCCCCTCGTGCAGGAAGGCCCCCGCCACCGGGTGTTCCACGCGGACGTAGAAGCCCCTGGCCCGCAGCTGCGGATCGTGCTCCACGAGGTCGCGGCCGTCCCGCACCGGGCCCGCGGGTATGCCGTGCTCCTGGAGGAGTTCGGCGGCTGCGTCGGCCGGCAGGGGTCTGGCCCAGGTGGCGAGGGCCTCGTCGACCAGCTCGGTGTGGTGTGCGCGCCTCTCCGCCGCGCGGGTGCGGTCGTCGGTGGCGAGGTCGGGGCGGCCGATCACCGTGCACAGGGCGGCCCATTCGGTGTCGTCGCGGACGCTGACGGCCAGCCAGCTGTCGGCGCCGAGGCAGCGGTACACGCCCTGCGGGCTCCACCGCGGATCGGTGTTCCCGGCGGGTTCGGTGGGGTGGAGCAGGCTGGTGCCCATGTGGGAGGCGATGGCCTCGAGCTGGGACAGGTCGATGTGCTGTCCGCGCCCGGTCTCCTCCCGGTGCTCCAGGGCGGCGACGGTGGCGAGCGCGGCCTGCAGCCCCGCGACGATGTCGCCGTGGCCGTAGATCACCCCGACCACGTCGTCCGGGCCCCATCCGGTCAGGCCGGTGAGCCCCGAGCTGGCGGACACGGTGTCCGCGTACGACACCCAGCCGCTGCGCGGACCGGTGTGTCCCATACCGGACATGCTGATGTACACCAGGCGGGGATTGATCTCGCGCAGGGTGTCGTAGCCCAGGCCGAGTTTGGTCATCACGGTGGCGCTGAAGTTCTCCACCAGGACGTCGCAGGAGGCGATGAGGTCGCGCAGTACGGCGACGCCGTCCTCGGTGCGGGTGTCGAGGGCCAGGCTGCGCTTGTTCCGGTTGACCTCGTTGAAGTAGCCGTTGGTGTTCGGATCGGTGTGCGGGCCGCGCGAGAGATGCATGAAGGGCGCGAACCGGGTGGGGTCGGGACGGCCCAGGGACTCGACCTTGATGACATCGGCGCCGTGGTCGGCGAGCACCTTGGTGCAGTACGGCCCGGCGAGCACCCAGGTCAGATCCAGGACGCGGACGCCGTGCAGGGCGGGCCGCGCGGGTTCCTCGGACGCCGCGGGCACGTGCGGCGCCGGGCGGTGCTCGTGCAGCAGCCGCTGGTCCGCGCCCCGTTCCGGGACGTCCAGCTCCTTGATCCGGTGGCCTTCGGGGAACGCGAAGGGGAACCCCAGGTCGGTGCGGTCCCCGGCGCGGAGGAAGAAGTCACGGGCGGCGAGCTGCGGGTTGCCGGGCAGCTCATGCGGCAGGTCGACCGCCGCCCAGGGCAGCTTCCTGGACTGGGCGAGGTCGGCGAACTCGGCCTTCGGCCACCGGCCCGCGAAGTCCTGCACCACCGCGAAGACATGCTCCTGGTACTTCTTCCGCTCCACCGGGTCCTGCCAGCGCGGCTCGGCGAGGTCGGCCTCGGCACCCTCCTCGCGCAGCCAGGCGAGCAGCGCGTCCCACATCCGGGGGCTGCCGCCGAGGCCACCGCCGAGATGGCCGTCGGCGGACCGGAACAGCCCGTGCGGCACCAGCGGATGCACCCGGCCGGGGCGCGCGGGCACCCGGTCCTCGTGCAGATGGGCGAGGGCGCCCGCCTCCAGGGCGGCGGCCGCGCACGCCTGGGCGGACACGTCGGCGAGCTGGCCCGGCCCCGTGCGCCTGGCCCGCAGTCCGAGCAGCGCGGCGATCGCGGCGTGCACACCGGCGAGCTGCTCCGCCTGGTTCTCCGGAAGGTGCAGGGGCGGCCCGTCCGGGTCGCCGACCTGCGCGAGCATGCCGCCGAGCGCGGCGACCACCAGATCGGTGCCCTGCCAGTGGCTGCGGGGGCCCACGGTCCCGAAGGGGGTGACGCGGACGTGGACGAGGTGGCCGAGTCCCGCTGCGGCCTCCGGCGCGCCGTCCGGTGTCCCGTCGAGGAGGACGTCGGCTCCCGCCACCAGGCGCCGCAGCTCCTCCGGGGACGCGGGGGTGACGGACCGCTTGCCGGCGTGCCAGTGGACGAAGGCGTCGCCGTTCAGTTCGCGCCGTGTCGGATCGCCCTCCTCGGGCTCGACCAGGACGACCTCGTGTCCGAGGCCGACCAGGAGCCGGCCCGCGAACCGGGTGAAGGGGCTGGACAGTTCGACGACGCGAACGGCCGGGTTGCTCACATCTCCTCCGCGGGATGCTCAGTCGTGCTGCTGGTTCAGGAAGCCGGTGACCGCGGTGTAGTAGGCGTACGGCCGCTCCTCCTGGGGATGGTGGGAGGCGTGGTGCATGACGTGCAGATTGCCCTTGGGGACCATGCGGGCGAGCATCAGCGGATAGTCCGGGGTGAGGAACGCGTCGTACATGCCCCAGAGGAAGAGGGTGGGCGCCTGGATGGCCCCGAGTTCGGCGGTGAGGTCCTGCCAGTCGCCGCGCGGGTTGTCGGAGGCGCCGGCGAGGGCGGTCTCCTCCGGGTCCAGGCTCTGCTCGTAGCGCAGGGTGATGGTGTCATCGGGGATGGCGTCGGGATCGTACCACTCCAGGCGGGCGATCAGCTGCCGCATCTTCTCCCAGGAGGGGCCGGTGCCGCCGTAGTACACATCGCGGGCGTTGCGGCCACGCCGGCCGCCCTCCGGCAGCGGGGCCAGCGGGCCGTGGAACACCGGCATGCTGCCGGTGATGGTCAGCGACCGGGCCCGCTCGGGGTACTTCGCGGCCAGGTTCAGCGCGATGGTTCCGCCCCATGAGTTGCACACGAAGTCGGCGCGCTCGATGCCCAGGGTGTCGAGCAGGGCGACCGTCTTGGCGGCGTGGTGGTCCCACATCGGGCCTTCGATGACGGACTTGCCGGACTTGCCGTACTGGAGGATGTCCACCAGGTAGCAGTGGCGGTCCTCGGCGAACAGCGGTGCCACCTGCCCGAAGTCGGACCAGCCCGTGCACCCGGGGCCGCCGCCGTGCAGGAAGACCGTCGGCCTGCCCGTCGTGCCCAGTTCGGTGTAGTGGTACGTGACGCCGTCCGCTTCCGCGTAGGCGCCCTCCGGCGGCTTCTGGATGGTCATGAGGTCCATGTCCCGATGGTGTGCGGCCGGTGATCTCCGCCCAAGCGGACCGGTCCGCTGAGCGGGCCGGTCCCGTGGTGAGGGTCTCCGGGCGGTGGCTAGCCTCCCGGCTCATCGAGTCCCCGATGATTCGCGTCCACAGAAAGGCAGCACATGTCCGCGTGGGAAGTGGCCGAGGAACGGGCGAGGGCGGTGATCGGCCGCCCGGACCACCGGGATCTGGGGGTCGTACGGGCCGAGGACGCGGCGGAGTTCGCGCGCGCGGCCGGGGAGACCAGTCCGCGGCTGACCGACCCCGGCCACCCCGGATTCACCGTCCATCCCCTGTACGTGGTGAGTCTGCTGCGCGGCGCGGGCGGCGCCGGCCAGGGCGAGTTCCGGCCGGACGGGATGTACCGCGACGAGGTCCCGGGCACCGACGGCCTGGACGTCCGGCTGATGGCGGGTGGCCAGGAGGTCCGGTTCACCGGCGAGGTGCGGGCGGGCGACCGGATCGCGGTCCGCCGTGTCCTCACGGATGTCACACGCAAGGGCAGCGGTACGACGTTTCTGCTGCTGACCGTCGAGAAGACGTACACGGCGGAGCGGGGCACGCTCGCCCGGGTGCGGGAGAGGTTCATCGTCCGATGAGTGTGCACACGGGGCAGCCCGTACCGCCGGTGGAGTTCACCCCGGACGCCGTCACGCTGCTGCGGTTCGGGGCGGTCACCCGCAATGCCCATCGCATCCACTACGACACCGGGTTCGCGCGGTCCGAGGGGCTGGACGGCCCGGTCGTCATGGCGCAGTTGCACGGCTGTCTGATGCACCGCGCCGCCACGTCGTTCGCGGGTCCGGACGGGCGGGTCCTGGAGGTCGAATGGCAGAACCGGGCACCGGCCCTGGCCGGGGAGCGGCTCGTGGTGAGCGGCACGGTCGGCGCCGTCGATCCGGCGACGGGGCGGGTCACCCTGGATCTGGTCGAGCACGGTGGACGGGGCGATGTGGTGTGCTGCCGGGGCCGGGCCGTGGTCCTGATGGGGTGAACGGCCCCGCCCGGGCGCGGGACCGTTCAGCCGGGGTCCGGAACCGTTCAGCCGAGGTCGAGGACGACCTTGCCCACCGCCTCCCCGGACCGCAGACGGGCCACGGCCTCCGCCAGCCCGTCGATGCGATGGCGCTCGACGGGCAGGGTCAGCTCGCCGGAGGTGAGGTCGCCGAGCAGCCGCTGGGTGTCGGCGGCCACCTCCTGGCCGCGGGTCATCAGGTTCACGGGCAGCAGCGACACATCGGCGAGGAGGAAGTCGGCCAGGTCCACGGTGAACTCACGGCCCGCGGTGTAGCCGACGAGGGCCACCCGGCCACGGGGGCGCACCAGCGGCAGCGAGTCGCGCAGGACCGGCCCGCCCACGGTGTCGACGACGACGTCCACCGGGCCGCCGATCGCGTCCGCGGACAGGTCCGCGGCGAGGAGCGCCTTGGCGGGGGCCGGGACGTGCGGCAGTTTGGCGGGGCGGCCCACCACCCCGATCACCTCGGCCCCGGCCCGGGCCGCGACCTGCACGGTGAGCGCACCGACCGCACCGGCCGCCCCGGTCACCAGGACCCGCTCCCCGGGCCGGACGCCCGCCACGGTGTGCACCGAGGCCCACGCCGTCCCCGCCGGGGAGAAGTAGCTGCAGGCCAGGGCGGGGTCCGTACCGTCGGGCACGGCCTCCACGGCGGCGTCCGGGACCAGCGCGTGGCCGCCCCAGGTGCCGTCGCGGCGCAGTCCGAGTGCCTTGCCGCGGAGGCGGACCAGGCTCCCCTCGGGGTGGGCGTCGGAGGCGATGACGATGCCGCTGCCTTCGGTTCCGGGCACCGACGGCAGATCGGGGAGGATGCCGAACCTGCCGTCGACGACGTTCAGATCGAGGTGGCTGACGGCGGCCGCCTTCATCCGCACCAGGGTGTGGCCGGGGCGTGGCTCGGGTACCGGCCGCTCGACGAGCCGCGGGAGGGTGCCGAACTCCTCCAGCACCAGGGACTGTGACGTCGGGTGGCTCACGTTTTCGCTCCGTATCCACGGGCGCACGGCCCGGTTCGGGGAGGGGCGGACGCCGCGCACGCTAGACCGCGTCCCACGGTCCGCGCACCGGACGGGGTCCACTCAGCGGGACGCCCCGCCGCGGCCGCCGTCCGATCGCCCCGTCCGGGCGCCCCGCCTTTCCGTCGCCCACCGTCCGGCCGCCGACCGTCCCACCGTCCGGCCGTCCGCCGGAGGAGCACAGCGGTCTGCTCAGCGGACCGGATCCCTTGGGCGGATCCGCGCCGGGCCGGATGCTCGGGTCCACCGTTCACCCGGTATCAGGAGGACACGCACGATGACGGTCGAGGACTCTCCCGACACGGCCACCCCCGCCCGCCGCCGCGGAAAACCGGCCGAACCCGGCCGCCAGGACTGGTCGTCCTGGCCCCACTACGACGGTGCGGCCGCGGGCTTCCGCGGCTACTGGTACCCGGTCACCTGGTCCAGCCAGATCACCGGCAAGCCGCTGCCCTTCACCGTCTGCGGCGAGCGGATCACGCTGATCCGCGACGGCGGCACCGCGTACGCCCTGCACAACCGGTGCCCGCACCGCGGTGTGCCGCTGTCGGAGGGCAATCAGCAGTTTCCGGGCACGGTGAGCTGCCCGTACCACGGCTGGACCTTCGACCTGCCCACCGGGCGGCTGTCCGCGGTCATCACCGACGGCCCCGGGTGCCGGCTGACCGGAAAGCTGGGGGTGCGCACCTATCCGGTCGAGGAGCGCCTCGGGATGGTGTGGGTGTACATCCCGATCGCCGACGAGGAGCCGCATCCGATCGACTCCCAGCTTCCGGAGGAGCTGGTCGGCAACGCGTTCGTGTTGGGCGGGCGGATCGAGCCGCGCGGTGGCAACTGGCGGTTCGCCTGCGAGAACGGCTTCGACGAGGGCCACGCCAAGTATCTGCACCGCACGGCCCTGTGGCGGCTGTTCAAGCCCATGCCGACCTGGAACATCACCCGGATCGTGCCGCGTGGCCGCTGGATCTTCCGGGTCCAGGACGAGGTCCACTGGGAGGCCGAGTACCCCGGCGTGGGCCGCTGGACCAACAAGCGCTGGTGGAAGATGCAGCCGCCGAAGGAAACCTTCAACATCGGCAACACCGGCAAGGCCGACAGTGTCGACCCCACGATCGAGGCCCAGGACTTCCCCGGTTTCGCCTCCCTGTCGATGCCGGGCGTGCTGCGCATCGCCTACCCCAAGTTCATCCACTACGAGTTCTACGTCCCGGTGGACGAGAACAACCACCGCTATGTCGGGGTGATGGTCAACTTCACCGAGGGCTGGGACACCCTGCGCTTCTACGCCAAGTACCTGGGGGCGATCCGCTGGCTGTTCCACGGCCAGTTCTCCGGCCAGGACGCGTGGATGGTCGATGTCACCGACGCGCCGCCGGAGAAGCTCTACCGGCCCGATGTCTCGCTCACCGCCTGGCGGAACCTCAGCGAGGAGGAGTACGGCAAGAAGCTGGCCGCGGTCGGCGGCGCATCCGCATCCGAAGAGAAGGCATGACATGTTCCGTACCCTGTTCACCCTGTTGCTGGGCGCGGCGATCGCCGTCGGGATCCCGCTGGCCACGAAGCGCGTGGCGCGGACCACGATGACCCAGGTCCACAGGATCAACCAGTGAGCGCCGACGGCCTGGTGGGCCTGGACGAGCGGCGGCGCTCCTGGGCGCTCGACGCCGCCCGCCACATCAGCGCCGACCGGCTCCGCGAACTGATCACGGGCCTGGTGGACATTCCCAGCCCCACCGGTGACGAGGGCCCCCTGGCCACCCATATCGCCGACACCCTGCGCGCCACCGGCTGCCACGCGGCCGCCCAGCCCCTCGACGACCGGCAGGCCAACGCCTGGGGGCGGCTGACCGGTGACGGCACCGGCCCCGACCTCATGCTCTACGCCCCCATCGACACCCTGACCGTGGGCGAGGAGAGCGAGGACGTGCCGTGGATCGGCCCGGAGCTGCGCGAGGACATGCGGCCCGCCGCCACCGTGTACGACGACCTCGTGACCGGGCTCGGCGCCTCCAACCCCAAGGGGCACGCGGCGTGCGTGATGATGGCCACCGAGGCGATCTCCCGGGCCGGTGTCCCGCTCACCGGTGACCTGGTGGCGGCCTTCGGCGCGGGTGGGATGCCCACCAACGCCCGGCCCGTGGGGAGCCGCCACAACACCGGCCAGGGCGCCGGGTGTTCGTTCCTGCTGGAGCAGGGCGTGTGGACCGACTACGCGGTCATCGCCAAGCCCGGCTGGACCGTCTCGTGGGACGAGGTCGGGCTGGTCTGGTTCGAGGTGACGGTCGGCGGCACCCACACCTACGCGGGCTCCCGCCACCGGCTCCCGTACGACAACGCCATCGCCCGCGCCGGGGAGGTGGCCGCGTATCTGGAGAAGTGGTTCGAGGAGTACGCCGAGCGGCACACCTCGGGCACGGTGGCACCGCAGGGCATCGTCTCGTCGATCCGTGGCGGCTGGCCGCGGATGGCGGCGGTCACCCCCGCCGTGTGCACCCTGATGGTGGACCTGCGGATCAGCCCGGACATCACACCGATGCGGGCCAAGCGGGAGTTCATGGACGCGCTGGCCGCCCTGCGGGCCGCCTCACCCGGTCTCGACGTCCGGGCGGAGATGGTGCTGGCGATCCCCGGCACCCGCACACCGCGCGGGTCGTGGATCAACCGCAGCGCCACGGCGGCCTGGGAGGCGCTGGAGGGGCGCGCGCACGAGGTGATCGCCGGGAACAGCGGTGCCACCGACGCCAACATCCTGCGCGGCCGCGGCATCCCCACGGTGCGGATCGGCATGCCCAAGGTGGCGGAGGCTCCGTTCGAGATCGACTTCGCCCGCGGCATGAACACGGTGTCGCTCCGGGCCATGGAGAGGCTCACACGCCATCTGATCCGCACGGCAGTGGACACCGTCACCCGGACCCGCGCCGAGGTGGCCGAGGCCGAGGAAGGAGCCGTGGCATGACGGAGATCGTGCTGGGGGTCGGGGCGTCGCACAGCACGCTGATGAACACCCACTGGGAGGAGACGTACCACAAGGACCGCGCCGAGCGGTTCCGGGACGCGCTCGGCGAGGCGCGCGACGCGCTGGCCGCGGCCCGCCCCGACACGGTGGTCCTGATCGGCTCCAACCACTTCCGGGGATTCTGGCTCGACCTGATCCCGAGCTTCACCCTCGGGGTGGACGAGTGCCTCGCCAGCGGCGAGTCCGGCACCCCGAAGGGCCCGCAGCCGGTGGACCGGGAGCTGTCCCTCCACCTGGCCAACGCGCTGGTGGAGCGGTCCGGTTTCGATGTGGCGTTCTCCGCCCGGCTGCAGATCGACCACGGCCAGTCGCACGCCGTCCAGTATCTGCTCGACGGGCTCGACGTCGACCTCGTACCGCTCGTGGTGAACGTCTTCGCGCCCCCGCTGCCCACGCTCGACCGCTGCGAGCGGCTCGGCCGGGCGATCCGGGAGGCGGTCCTGGCGTTCCCCGGCGACCGCCGGGTGGCGGTCATCGGCTCCGGCGGGCTGTCCCACCGGCTGCCCTGGCCGGACTGGCGCGACCCGCGGGGCGAGGACGAGGAGTTCATGGTCGGCGCCTGGCTCAACGGCCGGGAGAACTGGCAGGACTACGACGCGCGGCGGCGCGAGATCATCCGGGCCGCCGAGGCGGCGCTCAACCCGGAGTTCGACGAGGAGTTCCTGTCCTGGGTGGAACGCGGACAGGCCCACCGCCTCACCGAGTACACCACCGCGGAACTGGAGAAGGTGGCCGGCAACGGCGCACAGGAGCTGCGCACCTGGCTGCTGATGGCCGCGCTGCTCGACCACATCCCGGGCCGGCGTCTGGCCTACGAGCCGATGCCCGAGTGGCTCACCGGCATGGGGGTCGCCGTGCTCGAACCCACGACCAAGAAAGTAGGGCAGCCATGAGCATCTGGACCGAACTGTCGGGCATCGACTACCGGCACGCCTATGTGAAGACCGGCGACATCACGACCCGCGCGCTGCAGGCCGGCCCGGAGGACGGCGAGCATGTGGTGTTCCTGCACGGCACCACCGGCCATCTGGAGGCGTTCGTACGGAACATCCCGGCGCACGCCGAGCGCTACCGCTGCCACTCCATCGACATGCTGGGCCACGGCTACACGGGCAAGCCGGACCGCCCGGGCGAGATCCCGGCGTATGTCGAGCATCTGATGGCCTATCTGGACGCGGTCGGCGCCGAGCGCGCCCATCTGGTCGGCGAGTCGCTGGGCGGCTGGGTTTCGTCGTGGGCCGCGAGCGAGCACCCGGACCGGGTCGCCTCCCTCCAGTTGCTGTGCATGGGCGGCACAAAGGTCAATCCGGCGGTGATGGAGCGGCTGAAGAAGTCCACCCGCAGCGCCTCCCTGGAGGACGACATCTCCTTCACCCGGGACCGTCTGCGGCTGTTGTGGGCCGACTGGGACGAGGAGCTGGGCGAGGAGCTGACGCGGATCCGCTACGAGATCTACCACCACCCGGACTTCCAGCGGAACCTGCACAATCTGCTGGCGCTCCAGGAGACGGACACCCGCGAGCGCAATCTGCTGCGGCCCGACCGCATGGCCCGGATCAAGGCGCCGACGCTGGTGGTCTGGGGCAACAAGAACCCGTTCGGGGACGTACCGGAGGCCGAGGCCATCGCCACCGCGATCCCCGGCGCCCGTCTGGAGATCTTCAACGAGTGCGGTCACTGGCCGCAGCACGAGAAGGCGGATCTGTACAACCCGCTCAGCCTGGAGTTCCTCGCCGCGTCCTCCACCACCTGATCGTGAGGTGCCTGCCATGACCGTCGTCCCCATCGACCACGCCACCCGAGCCTGTCCCGACTCGATGAACTCCGTCCTCGGCAAGGTCCGGTCCATCCTGGAGGCGTTCACCGCCGACGACGACTCGCTCTCGCTCGCCGATGTGGTGCGCCGGTCCGGCGTGGCGAAGGCGACCGTCCACCGGCTGTCCCAGGAGCTGGTCGCATGGGGGGCGCTGGAGCGGGCGGGCTGCAACTACCGGCTGGGGCTGCGCCTGTTCGAGATCGGGCAGCGGGTGCACCGGCAGCGGATCCTGCGGGAGGTGGCGCAGCCGTACATGGAGGATCTGCTGCTGGCCACGCGGGAGACCATCCACTTCGCCATCCACGACGGACTGGACGTGGTGTACCTGGAGAAGATCCTGCCTCACCGGGGGCTGAGCGAGGAGTCGCGGGTGGCGGGGCGGCTTCCGCTGCACTGCACGGCCACCGGCAAGGCGATTCTCGCCCACTCCCCCGGCACCCTGTTCGGCGAGGTGGTCAGGAACGGCCTCAAGCCGGTCACCCGCCACACCATCACCTCGCCGGGTCTGCTGCGCGGCCAGCTGGACCGCGTCCGCGAGCAGGGCATCGCCACGGAGGCGGAGGAGGTGCGGCTCGGCTATATGAGCATGGCGGTACCGGTGTTCGGGCGGCAGAACGCCCTCGCCGGGGCCCTGTCGATCACGGCGCCGACCTATCGTGTGGACGCGATCGCCCACGCCACCGCGTTGCGTACGGCGGGTCTCGGCATCAGCCGCTCGCTGAGGTCGGCGCTGTGACGGCGCCCGCCGTGTCCTCCCCCGCTCTGGAAGAGGTGCTGGCACGGGCGCGGGAGCTGATCGGACAGTGGCGGGACGAGGACTGCGGCACCCCGACGGTCAAGGACTTCTGCCGTTACGCGGCCGCCCTCAACGACGGCGGGTACATCCGCCGGGCCCGCGCCCTGGAGGCGGACGGACGGCCCGTCGAAGCGCCCGCCCTGTTCCTCGCGGCCACCATGAGCTGGGAGGACGGCCCGCCGGAGGACGAGCTGCGGCCGGATGGCCTGGCGCGGCGGGAGTCGCCGTGCACCGAGGGCCTCCCGGTGCGCCAGGTGCACGGCGGCCAGTCGGTGCGCCTGGTCCGGCCCCCGGTGGCCGGGACGCGGATCACGGCGGCCCGTGCGGTCGTCTCCGCGCGGCACAAGCACGGGCGGTCGGGCGAATTCGTCCTGCTGGGTGTCCGCACGCGGTTTCTGTACCCCGACGGGAGCGAGCTGGCGGCCGTGGACGAGACGATCGTGGTGCTCGACGCCACCGGAGGTGACCGATGACGGCGCCCGCTGTCGGGGCGGAGTGTCCGCCACGCCGGTATGCCCACACCAGTGTGCAGCTGTTCCGCTTCAGCGCCGTGTCGTGGAACGCCCACCGGATCCATTACGACGCCGCGTACGCGGCCACGGAGGGGTTTCCCGACGCCGTCGTGCAGTCCACGCTGCACGGCGAGATGCTCAGCCGGCACGCCCTGGAGTGGGCCGGGCCGGGCGCCCGGCTGGAGTCGGTGGCCTGGCGCAATGTCGCCACGGCGGTGGCCGGTGAGGGTCTGACCTGGGCCGCGACGGTGTCGTCGGTGGAGGGCGCGGTGATCCGGCTCGACGCGCGCATCCTCAAGGCCGACGGCTCGGAGTGTGTGACGGGGACGGTGGAGGTGACGCGCGCCGGGTGACGGCCCGGGGCGTCCGGGCGCGGGAGCGGTGGCACACAGGGCTGCGGGGGCCTTGGGTGCCACCGCTTCGGTGTGTCCGGGGCCCATGGCGCCTGGCCATCGGTTGGGGCCGTGTCCCGGCAGGCGGACCGATTCCGTTGGACCGTGATCGCGGGCTGCCTACGCTCCTCGACCATGAGCGTTCTCAACGATGAGCCGGTCGCCGCGGAGGACGCGGCGGTGGTCGAGACGGACATCCTGATCATCGGCGCCGGTCCGTCGGGCCTGTACGGCGCCTATTGCGCGGGCTTCCGTGGCTTGCGCGTGGCCGTGATGGATGTGCTGCCCCAGCGGGGTGGCCAGATCAGCGCGATGTACCCGGAGAAGCCCATCTTCGACATCGCCGGATTCGCCTCGGTGCGCGGTCGCGACCTGGTGGACAGCCTGGTGGCGCAGGCGGAGGCGCACGGCACCCGCTATCTCCTCGGCCACCGCGCGGTGGCGCTGGACTACGACGGCGACGGACTGCCCGTGGTCCGCAGCGACCGGGGGACGGCGGTACGGGCCGGGGCTGTCGTGATCACCGGAGGCGTGGGGACCTTCACCCCCCGCCCGCTCCCGGCCGGGGAGGACTTCCTCGGCCGCGGTCAGGTGTACTTCGTACCCGACCCCGCCGCCCACGCCGGTCATGACGTGGTGGTCGTCGGCGGTGGCGACAGCGCCTTCGACTGGGCGGCCCTGCTGGCCCCCGTGGCGCGCTCGGTCCGCCTGGTGCACCGCACCGCCCGGTTCCGCGCCCATCGCGCGTCGGTGGAGAAGGTCCAGGCTCTCGGCATCGACATGCTCACCGACTCCGAGGTCAGCGGCCTGTACGGCGCCACGCACCTGGAGGAGGTGGAGATCCGCCACCGGACCACCAAGGACACCACGCGCCTCCCGGCGCAGACCGTGGTGGCGGCCCTCGGCTTCCTCGCGGACCTCGGCCCGCTGCGGGAGTGGGGCCTGACCCTGCAGGCGCGCCGGATCGCCGTGGACACCCGTATGGCCACCAACCTGCCCCGTGTCTTCGCGGCCGGCGACATCACCGACTACCCGGGCAAGGTGCGCCTGATCTCCGTCGGCTTCGGCGAGGCCGCCACCGCCGTCAACAACGCCGCCACGGTCATCGACCCGGAGGCGGCACTGTTCCCCGGGCATTCCACCGAGAAGGAGAACTGACATGGCCTACGTCATCGGCGCGTCCTGCGTGGACATCATGGACCGGTCCTGCATGGAGGAGTGCCCGGTCGACTGCATCTACGAGGGCGAGCGCAAGCTCTACATCAACCCGGTGGAGTGCATCGACTGCGGCGCCTGCGAGATCGCCTGCCCGGAGCAGGCGATCACCGTGGACCGCAAGGCGGACCCCGAGCACCGCGCGGACAACCGGCGGTTCTTCGAGGAGATCCTGCCCGGCCGGGACGCCCCGCTGGGGACCCCCGGTGGCGCCGGGTCGGTCGGCCCGCTGGGTGCCGACACGGCCCTGGTGGGGGGCCGGTGAGCGGATCACCGGCCGCGAGACCGGGCTGACCTCCGCCGAATTCCGATCCCTCACACCATTCCTACCAGGCAAAAAGATATCTATATTGGCCATCCTCAGCACACATGGCGGCCTTGTTCGAGGCACACCGGCAGGCGAGGAGGGCATGTCGTGACGACTGCGGCGGTGCCTCGTGGCAGCGGCGGAGAAGCCGAGCCGGACGGGCGGTCCCCCAAGTCCGTCCTCGGCAAGGTCGGGCTGATCCTGTCGGCCTTCGGCGACGGCGACCTCTCCCTCAGCCTCACGGAGCTGACGGCACGCACCGGGGTCGCCAAGGCCACGGTGCACCGGCTGTGCCAGGACCTCGTCGCCAGCGAGCTGCTGGAGCGGGACGGCTCCCACTACCGGCTCGGCCTCCTGCTGTACGCGATCGGCCTGCGCGCGCCCCGTCAGCGCACCCTGCGCCACGCCGCGCGGCCGGTCATGGAGAACCTCGCACAGGCCCTCGACAGCCCCGTGAGCCTGTCCGTGCCGAACGGCACCGACCTGCTGTGCATCGACAACGCCGGCCGCCACCGCAACCGGGCCGGTGCCTCGATCGGCGGACGGCTGCTCCAGCTGCACAGCACGGCCCCGGGAAAGCTCACCCTGGCCCTGCTCCCCGATCAGTACCCGCTGGCGCGGCTGGTCCCGCATATGCGCCGGATGACCGCCCGCACCCTCACCGCCGACCGGCTCCCGGGCGAACTCGCCCGCATCCAGGAGCAGGGCTACGCCACCGACTCCGAGGAACACCGCCTCGGCTACTCCGCCGTGGCCGTGCCCATACGCGGGCCCAGGGACGGCGCCTACCTGGGCGCGCTGTCGGTCGTCGCGGCCACTGCACGCCACAACGTCCCCCGTACGCTGGCGGCGCTGCGGAACGCCTCGGAGGCCGTCACCACCCGTCTCGCGGTGATCGAGGCGTATCGCGCCGAGCCGTAGCCCTCAGTCGACGAGCAGCCGGGCTATCCCCCGTTCGCTGAAGACGTCCCCGGTGGCGAGGGCCACCGCCCCGTGCACGGCCGAGGCGGCGCCGAGCCGTGTCGTGGTGATGGTCAGATTCCGGGTGGCCAGCGGCAGGGCGCGCTGGTACACCACGGCGCGCACCCCGGAGAGCAGGTCGTCGCGCAGATCGCTGAGCGGGCCGCCGAGGACGAGGGTGCGGGGGTTGTACATGTAGACGAGCATGGCGGCGAGTTCGCCGATCTCGGTGGCCGCCTGCCGCAGGGCCCGGACGGCGGGTGGGTCGTTGTTCGCGACGCGCTCCGCGAGCTCGTGAACCCCGTGCAGCGGGTCCTCCTCGGTGGACTCGGGGATGTCCAGGCTCCGCAGGACGGCGCGGTGCGAGGCGATGGCGCGCACACAGCCGACATTGCCGCAGGTGCACAGGGCGGTGCCGCCGCCGAGGGACCGGATGTGGCCGACATCGCCGGCCGCGCCGTCCGCGCCGCGGTAGATCCGGCCCTCCGCGGTGATGAGCCCCGCTCCGATCCCGTTGGCGATCTTGAGGCAGAGAACCGGGGTTTCGGCCCGGGCCTGAACGGCCTCGCCGAGGGCCATGAGGTTGGCGTCATTGTCCACCTGGGCGGGGGCCCGGAACCGTGCGCGGAGCCGTTCGGCGACCGGGTAGCCGTCCCAGCCCGGCATGCCGTTGGGCCTGAGCGGGCAACCGCGCTCCCGGTCCACGGGAGCGGGCAGCCCCATCACCACCTGACGGACCCGGTCCGGATCGCGCCCCGACCTCTCCAGCAGGGCGTGCAGCCGGTCGCACACCACCTCCAGGACCGTTTCCGGCCCCGTGTCGATGCGCACGGTCACCGTGTCCTGGGCGATGAGCCGTCCGTCGAGGTCGGCGATCGCGATCCTGGTGTCCAGGGTGTCCACGTCGGCGACGGCGATGGTTCCCGCGCGCGGGCTGAGGGTCAGCAGCCGTGGCGGCCGCCCGCGCACCGATTCGTTGGACTCCAACTCCTCCAGGATGTCGCGGCCGAGGAGTTGGTCCACCTGCTGGCCGACGGTGGAACGGGCCAGACCACTGCGCCGCGCGATCTCGGCCCGGTTGGTCGCCTCACCGGCCAACACGAGGTCCAGCACCCTGCGCAGTCCGACGGGGACCGCGGGCAGCAGCGCCTGATCGGCGGAATAACCGTCACCTTCACGCATTTCCCCAACCTAGCCGTCGTGGATCACCCCGGAACAGCCCCCCTTTAAGACGTTTTTAGTTTGCGAGAAAAATTAACAACCGCCTCTTGTTCGGGGTAGCCGAACTAAACGAAGGTGTTAGGCGACGCGAACACGCCTTACTCAACCGCCGGAAGAGGGCAGTCCGCTGGCGCCCCCGTTCCCGAAGTCAAGGGCGGTGGACCGCTCGACGCGACACCGCGAGACCCGGCCAGGCACCGCCACACCGCACACGTTCGCCGATCACTCGCACACCCCACCATCCCCCGCACCACTCCTGGGAGAGGAACCCACGGCCATGGCCGAACAGACCCATCGCATCGGCATCCTGGGCAGCGGCAACATCTTCGGCCGGTATGTCACCGGTCTCGCCCGCTACCCGGAACTGGAGATCGTGCGCGTGGGCGACATCGATGTGGCACGGGCGAAGCAGGCGGCCGCCGACCATTCCATCCCGGCCTGGGGTGACGACCGCGGGCTGTACGCCGACGACTCGGTGGACATCGTGGTCAACCTGACGCCACCGGTCCACCACGCCCGTACGATCATCACGGCCCTGGAAGCGGGCAAACACGTCTACGTCGAGAAGCCGCTGGCCACCACGGTAACCGACGGCGAAGCGGTCCTCGCGGCGGCATCCCGCACCGGGCGGGTACTCGGATCGGCGCCGGACACCTTCCTCGGCAGCGCCACCCAGACGGCGCGCAAGGCGATCGACTCGGGCCTGATCGGCACACCCATCGGCGCCTCCGCCTTCATCGGGCACAGCAAGGCCGAGACCTGGCACCCGAACCCGGCCTTCCTGTTCCAGCCGGGAGGCGGCCCGGTGATGGACATGGGTCCGTACTACCTGGCCATCCTCGTCAACTGCCTCGGCCCCGTCTCCACCGTCTCGGCGGCCGCCCGCACAGGCGTGCCCGAGCGCACCGTCACCGCGCCCGAACGGACGGTGGACACCATCGAGGTCACCATCCCCACCCACACCGGTGCGGTGCTCACCTTCGCCTCCGGTGTCATCGCCACCACCCAGATGAGTTTCGACGTCTGGGACAGCGACCTGCCGTACCTGGAGATCTACGGCAGCGAGGGCACCCTCTCGCTGGCCAACCCGAACCACTTCGACGGCGATGTGCGGCTCCGGCGGCACGGAGACGGCGACTGGACGGTCCTGGAACCGGCCCTCGAACTCTTCGGCGCCGTCGGCACCCGCGAGCAGTCCCGCCGCGGGCTCGGCGTCCGCGACCTCGCGAACGCCGTCGAGGGCGGCCCGCACCGCGCCAACGCCGCCTTCGCCTTCCACGTGCTCGAAACGCTCTGCGCGCTGGAGGGCTCGGCCCAGCAGGGCGGGTCCGTGACATTGAGCAGTTCCTGCGAGCGCCCCCAGCCCCGTTTCACCGTCTGACACCCGCCCGTCCACCCACCCGTCCCACCGCCCCGGCCCCAGGGAAAGGACCCTCATGACCATTCGCCACGACAGGATCGCGATCAACCCCCTGCAGTGGATCGCCACCGACGACGGCTGGATCGACCCCGCTCTGGCGCCGCCCCTGCCCGAGCGCCTCAAGGTCATCCATGAGGCGGGCATCGCCGCCGTGCACGCGGACGTGCCCACCGGGATGACGGCCGCCGAATACGGCCGGCTGCTCGACGAGCACGGTCTGGCGCCCGCCCCGGGCTATATCTCGGGCCCCCTCCCGGAGGACGAGAGCAGCCTGCGCGAACTGCTCGACAAGACCGACCGCGTCAGCACCCAGATGGCCGAACTGGGCCTGCCCACGGTCTTCGTGGCCACCGGCATGAACAAGCAGGCCCCCCGGGTGCACCGCCCCGCCGTGGGCGCGGAGGCGACTCCCGAACGGCTGGAGCGGGTGCGCGAGGTGTTCGCCCGCATGGGCGAGACCACCAGGGCGAACGGCGTCACCGCCGCGTTCCACCCGCACATCGGCACCTGGGCGGAGACCGAGGAGGAGACCCGCTTCATCCTCGACGGCGTGGCCGCGGACGTCCTCTCCTTCGGCCCGGACATCGGCCACCTCGGCTGGACCGGAGCCGATGTCATCGGCCTCATCCGCGACTACGCCGACCGGGTCGCCGCCCTGCACATCAAGGACTTCCACACCGACGTGGCCGAGCGGGGCCGCGCCGAGGGATGGACCTACCAGCAGACCGTGCTGGCCGGGCTGTGGGCCGAGCCGGGCCACGCCTCGGTCGACATCCCCGCCACCCTGGCGGCGCTGCCCGACACCTTCGACGGCTGGCTGGTGATCGAGGTCGACCGCGGCGCCCAGGCCACCCCCGAGGAAAGCGTCCGGCTCTGCGGCGAGTGGGCCCGGCGGCAGCGCTGAACACGGCATGGTCTCCGCCGTACGAGCCGTCGTGTACCAGCGAGCCCTCCCCCTGGCCACCCGCAAACTGACCATCACCGCGACACAGCTCAAGGGCGGTTCCGGGCTCCACGGCGGCATCGCCCTCGCCACCCAGGACGTCTTCGGGCCGGCGGGTATCGTACGGCTACTGGCCGACATGGCCGGAACGGGCGACTAGGCGGACCGCTTCCGGACGGGGCCGGAAGCGGGACCGTTGTCGTGGCGAGTGTCAGACCACCGGGGCCGGGTAGGTCGGGTACTCCACCCCGGAGACGTACTGGACGACGCGGATGACCTGGCAGGAGTAGCCGAACTCGTTGTCGTACCAGAGGTAGAGGATCGCGTTGTCGCCCTCGACCTTGGTGGCGCCCGCGTCGACGATCGAGGCGTGGCGCGAGCCGATGAAGTCGTTGGAGACCGCGTCGGGGGCGCTGATGAAGTCGATCTGGCGCTTGAGCGGCGAGGTCAGGGACACATCGCGCAGGTAGTCCAGGACCTCCTCGCGGGTGGTCTCGCGCGCGAGCTGCAGATTGAGGATCGCGATCGAGACGTCCGGCACCGGAACGCGGATCGAGCTGCCGGTGATCTTCGCCTTGAGGTCCGGCAGGGCCTTCGCCACCGCGGAGGCGGCACCGGTCTCGGTGATGACCATGTTGAGCGGCGCCGAGCGGCCACGGCGGTCGGACTTGTGGTAGTTGTCCAGCAGGTTCTGGTCGTTGGTGAACGAGTGGACGGTCTCCACATGGCCGCGCAGCACGCCGTACTCGTCCGCCATCGCCTTCAGCGGCGGGACGATCGCGTTGGTGGTGCACGAGGCGCAGGACAGGATCTGCTCATCCGGCTTGATCGTGTCGTGGTTGACGCCATGGACGACGTTGGGGACATCGCCCTTGCCCGGCGCGGTCAGCACCACCTTGTCGATACCGGGGCGCAGATGCCTGGACAGCCCTTCGCGATCGCGCCACTTGCCGGTGTTGTCGATGAGGATGGCGTCCTTGATGCCGTACGCCGTGTAGTCCACCGACGTCGGGTCGTCGGCGTAGATCACCTTGATCTCGTTGCCATTGGCGATGATCGTGCTGTTCGCCTCGTCCACGGTGATCGTGCCCTGGAACTGGCCGTGAATGGAGTCGCGGCGCAGCAGCGCGGCCCGCTTGACGAGATCCTCACCGGCCCGCCCGCCGGTCCCGCGGACGACGATGGCACGCAGCCGCAGACCGTTGCCGGACCCGGCCTTCTCGATGAGCAGACGGGCGACCAGCCGCCCGATCCGTCCGAACCCGTAGAGGACGACATCGCGTCCCTCACGGCACTCGATCTTGTTGGCCCCGGTGGCCCCGGCGACGGCCTCGGCGGTGAACTCCTCCACCGAGAGACCGCGGTCATCGGCCCGGTGCGTCTCGGCGAGCATGCCGATGTCGATCTGGGAGGGGCCGAGATCCAGCGCGGTGAGCGCCCGCAGGAACGGCAGGGTGTCGGTGACCGAAAGCTCCGCACCGGCGATCTGACGGGCGAATCGGTGGGTCTTCAGGATGCTGACGACCGACTTGTTCACCAAGGAGCGGCTGTGCAGCAGGACCGTGACGTCCCGCTCCCGATGCAGCTTCCCGATGAGGGGGATCATCGACTCCGCGATCTCCTCGCGGTGCTTCCAGTTGGTGAACGAGTCCTCGTTGAGAGTCACAAATTTATCTTTCGAGCTAGGTGGCGCTCATATGCTAGCTCCCCAGGTCATGGGGCTCGTCGGCACCCCCGGCCATCCCCACCACGCGGGCTCCCGGCACAGCTCCCGCGTGCTTGCCGAACGGCACGCGAGCCCATGACCCCCCGCCACCACCCATGCGCCGCGGCCCATCGCGAAGAGCCGAGAGCCACCACGGAGCCGTTCCTTCTCTTTCGTATACCGCCGGTCATTCCTTGATGAATTACGACGGGGATATCAGCCGTAAAATAGCGACTTAGTGGGCGTCGTTTTTCGGACAGCACTCATGACGAAACTTACCGTTAACAGGAATTTACCAGTGAGAAATACCACTCCCCCAGAGATCAGCGCCCCGTAGCGATCCCCCTCCGGAGAGGTAGATGGTTTTCACAGGCAACCATCTCCCGTTGAGTGAAAGGGATGATCACTGTGTGCGGCATCACCGGCTGGGTCTCCTACCGTCGCGATCTGACCTCCCACCGCCAGGTCCTCGACACCATGACGGAGACGATGGCCTGCCGGGGCCCGGACGCGGCCGGAGCGTGGGTGACTGGCAGGGCGGCGCTCGGGCACCGGAGGCTGGCCGTCATCGACCTGCCCGGCGGGGCGCAGCCCATGGCCGTCGACACGGCCGACGGCCCCGTGAGCATGGTCTACTCCGGTGAGGCGTACAACTTCACCGAGCTGCGCGACGAACTGCGCCGCAGGGGCCACAGCTTCACCACCGACTCCGACACCGAGGTCGTTCTGCGCGGCTATGTCGAGTGGGGCGAATCCCTCACCGAGAAGTTGAACGGCATGTACGCCTTCGCCATCTGGGACTCCCGTACCGAGAAGCTGGTGATGATCCGGGACCGGATGGGCATCAAGCCGTTCTACTACTACGAGACCGACGACGGCGTCCTCTTCGGATCCGAGCCCAAGGCCATCCTCGCCAATCCGCTCGTCGCCCCCGAGGTCGGTCTGGACGGGCTGCGGGAGATCTTCTCCTTCGCCAAGACCCCGGGCCATGCGATCTGGAAGGGCATGAAGGAGCTGCGCCCCGGCCACATCGCCGTCGTCGACCGCAATGGACTTCGCGAGCAGGCGTACTGGCGTCTGGAGGTCTCCGAGCACACCGATGACCAGGAGGCGACCGTCGCCCATGTGCGGGAGCTCCTGGAGGACATCATCGCCCGTCAGCTCGTCGCCGACGTGCCCCGCTGCACCTTGCTCTCCGGGGGGCTCGACTCCTCGGCGATGACCTCGCTCGCCGCCCGCAAGCTCGGCGAACACGGCGAGATCGTCCGCAGCTTCGCCGTGGACTTCCCCGGGCAGGCCGAGAACTTCCGCGCGATCGACGTGGCGCCCAGCGTCGACACGCCGTATGTGCACGCCGTGGCCGAGCATGTGAAATGCGACCACCGGGACATCGTGCTCGACGGCTCCGCCCTGTCCGACCCGGCCGTCAGGCAGGCGGCCATCGCGGCGAGGGATCTGCCCATCGGGCTCGGCGACCGGGACAACTCGCTCTATCTGCTGTTCAAGGCCGTTCGCGAACAGTCGACCGTGGCCCTGTCGGGCGAGTCGGCCGATGAGGTCTTCGGTGGCTACCCGTGGTTCCACGACGAGCGGCGCGAGGCCGACACCTTCCCGTGGCTCGCCGGAGGACTGACGCTCGGCGACAACAAGGACCTGCTGTCCCAGGACCTCACCGAGAAGCTCGACCTGGACACCTACCTGCGCGACCACTACCTCAGCGCCCTGGACGAAGCCCCGCTCAAGGACGGTGAGACCGGTCTGGAGAAGCGCATGCGACAGGTCTGCTATCTGCACCTCACGCGGATGGTCAACACCCTGCTCGACCGGAAGGACCGGATGAGCATGGCCGTCGGCCTGGAGGTCAGGGTGCCGTTCTGCGACCACCGCCTCGTCTCCTATGTCTTCAACACCCCCTGGTCGCTGAAGACGTTCGACGGGCGGGAGAAGAGCATCCTGCGCGAGGCCACCCGCGATGTGCTGCCCGAGTCCGTGGCCAATCGCAAGAAGAGCGGTTACCCCGGCAGCTTCGACCCGGCCTATCTCGCCGCCATCAGGCGGCAGGCGGGCGACCTCATCACCTCCGGACACCAGGCCCTCGAACTGTGCCGCGTCGAGACGCTGAGGGAGGCGCTCGACGCACCGGCGGAGGTCATCACCACTCAGCAGCGCGCCATCATCGAACGCGCCCTCGACCTGGCGGCGTGGTTCGATCTGCGCAAGCCCATCATCACGATCGACTGACACCCGCGGTCCGACCGCGGCACGCATCACACATCACGCATTTCACACATCACGAGGGACGGGCACCCGGGCCACCGGGTGCCCGTCCCTCGTCCCGTGGCTGGTCAACCCCGACGGCCCCGCCCGGCGCGGCCGTGAGGTAGCTGGTGATCATCGCGACGAGTTCATTCTCCAGCCGCTCGGTGTCGATGGAGTCGGGCGCCGCGATGAGCTGGTGGACGAGGAGCTCGACCGTGGACACCACGAGCCGGGCGGCGACGTAGGTGTCCTCGACCCGGACCTCGGGATGGCGCTCGAGCAAGTCCTGGGTGTAGGCGACCCGATCCCGCTCATGCCGGGCGATCTTCTCGAGCAACTCGGGTGACCGTGGCCCGTGTTCCATCATGACGCGGAGCAGCTGCGGATCGTCCAGATGGTTCGCGATCACGGGGCGCGCGAAACCGCGGATGATCTCTTCCAGGGAGTCCGGTTCGTCCTCGTCCTGGCGGCTCCTGATGGCGTCGCCCCCGGCGTCGAGGTGACGGATCAGCAACTCGGCCAGGATCGCGTCCTTGTTCGGATAGTACTGATACAGCGAGCCGATCGAGATCCGGGCGCGCTCGGCGATGCGATTGGTGGTCCCGGCGGCATAGCCGTACTCGGCGAAAACGTGAGCAGCGGCGGTGAGGATGCGCTGCCGGGTGAGCTCGGCCCGGGCCTGGCGTGGCTGTTTACGTGGCTGAAGTCCGCGACGGCCGGTCGTCATGACACCTCCTGCACAGCGCCCGTGAAAGCGAGTGGCGCAAGACCTGAGTAATTGCTCACAATAGTGCCATGAACTGCGGCGGAGCGGTGAGGCACCGTCGTCGGCAGGGAGGCGGGAGGCGACCGGCACGGGGTCCCGCGCCCTCCGCTCCCCCTCTCCCGGAAGGAGTCCTCATGACGCAGACCAGCACACGCCCCCGGCGGTTGTCGCCGGCCGAGGTCCACGCCCTGCTCGGGGAGCCCGAGGCCATGGTCAAGGGCAAGATCCAGGACCATATCGACGAATACTTCCGCCTCTTCATCGCGCACTCCCCCTTCCTGTCCATGGCCACGGCGGACGCGGAGGGGCGCGCCGACTGCTCCCCCCGTGGCGACTACCCGGGGTTCGTGAAGGTCCTCGACGACCACACGCTCGCGATTCCCGACCGCCCCGGCAACAAGATCGCCGACTCCTTCCGCAACCTCGCCGAGAACGACGGGATCGGACTGCTCTTCCTCATCCCCGGGCTGCGGGAGACCCTTCGGGTCAACGGTCGCGCGTACCCCACCGACGACCCCGATGTGCTCGCCCGGATGCAGACCGAGGCCAAGGACCCGGTGCTGGCGATCGTCGTCGAGGTGGCGGAGGCGTACTTCCACTGTGGTCGCGCGCTCATCCGCTCCCGGCTGTGGGATCCCGCGAGCCAGGCCCTCGCCGACGAGATCCCGTCGGTCGGCGAGATCGCCGCCACCCAGTTCGGGATGGACATCGACCCGATGGCGCTCACCCACGCTCTCGAAGAGGGCTACCGGAAACTCTACTGACCACGGCACAAGGTGAATCAACGATGCAACAGACCGTCGTCGACCACATCGAGCAGGTCGCCGAAGACGTCGTCTCCCTCGTCCTGCGGGGCGCCACCGGCCCGCTGGCGCCCTGGGAGCCGGGCGCCCATATCGACCTGGCGCTGCCGAACTGGCTGACCCGGCAGTACTCGCTGTGCGGAGACCCGGCGGACCAGGAGTCCTATCGCGTCGCCGTACGCCACGACCGCCTCAGCCGGGGTGGTTCGGAGTACATCCACCGGTTCCTGCGCCGGGGCCGCGCCCTCGATGTGTCGCTGCCCCGGAACCACTTCCCGCTGCTCCCCGCGCCGGAGTACCTCTTCCTCGCCGGCGGGATCGGCATCACCCCGATCCTGCCGATGCTGCGGGCGGCGGCCACGTCGGACGTCCCGGCGTCGCTCGTGTACCTGGGGCAGTCGGTGGCGTCCATGCCCTTCGTCGACGAACTGCGCTCCTCCTACGGCGATCGGGTGCGGATCGTCGCCACGCGACAGCAGGGCAGGCCGGACTTCGCCGCTCTGGCATCCGCGCTGAGCCCCGGTGCCGTGGTCTACGCCTGCGGCCCCGGGCCGATGCTCGCCGCGGCGGAGGACGCGTTCCCCTCGGGGCGGCTGTACGCGGAGCGGTTCCGCCCGGCGCCCAGGTCGTTCGCGCCCAACACCGCGTTCGAGGCGGTGTGCGCCCGGTCGGGGCGGACGGTTCAGGTGCCCGACGACGAGTCGCTGCTGGACGCCCTGACCCACGCCGGGTTCCCCGTGGCGTCCGGATGTCGCGAAGGCGTCTGCGGCAGCTGCGAACTGGCCGTGCTCGACGGCGAACCGGAGCACCGGGACGACATCGGCGCCCCCTCGGGCCGGATGTACGCCTGTGTGTCCCGCGCACTGTCCCCGCGGCTCGTCGTGGACCTGTGACCAGGCGGCGAGCGGCCTTCAACTCAACGCGAGGAACCACATGTTGCCCAAGATGCGCACGCCCGAGTCACGGCAAATGATCACGCTGGAGGTGCGCCGGAACACCCAGCTGACACCCGCCTTCTCGACCATCACACTCGGCGGACCCGAACTGGAGCATCTGAAGCCGATGGGCTTCGACCAGATGGTGCGGCTGTTCTTCCCCCGCGAGGGGCAGAACGGGCTGAGGATGCCGAAGCTCTCCAGCGATGCGTGGATGGCGGAATTACTCCTCCTGCCGAAGTCCCGCCGACCATGGGTGCGCAACTTCACCATCCGGCGCGCCCGGCCCGAACTCGGCGAGGTGGACATCGAGTTCGCCCTGCACGGCGACACCCCGGCCTCCACCTGGGCCCGGCACGCCCGGCCCGGGGACCCGGCGGGCATCTTCGACATGGGCATGAGCTATCTGCCACCGGCCCATGCCGAATGGCAGCTGCTCGTCGGGGACGAGAGCGCCGTGCCGGCGATCCTCGCCATCCTCGAGGACGCCCCGGCGTCGCTGGTGGCCGAGGTCTTCCTGGAAGTGCCCGGGACCGCCGACATCCGCACGGACATCACCGCACCCGAGGGCGTACGGGTGCGGTGGCTGGCCCGGGACGGCGCGGACACCCTGCCCGGCGGGCTGGCCCTCGACGCGGTCCGGACATCGTCCCCGCGACCGGGCCGGTTCTACACCTGGGTCGCCGGGGAAGCCGGACTGGCCACCGGGCTGCGCCGCCATCTGGTGCGCGACCGCGGCGTGCCGAAGCCGGACATCGCGTTCTTCGGCTACTGGCGGCACGGCCGCTCCAGCCCCGGCTGAGAGCCTGTGTCATATCCCCGGCCGGGCGTGCGACGCCTGGCACGCACGCTGATCCGACCGGGGATATGACACAGGCTCTGAGCTCACACCGGTGGCTTCGGGTCGTACTGGATGCCACGCCGCACCTGACGTGCGCGCTCCGGCGAGGCCAGCCTGGCGACCAGGTGAAGGGCCATGTCGATACCGGCCGAGACCCCCGCGGAGGTGATCAGGTCACCGTCGTCGACGAACCGCTCTTCGGGCCGTACGTCGATCGTCGGGTCGAGCTCGGCGAGCCGGTCCAGCGACGCCCAGTGCGTGGTCGCGGGCCGCCCGGCCAGCAGTCCGGCCGCCGCGTAGACCAGCGAGCCCGTGCACACGCTCGTCATCAGGGGCACGGATCGCCGCTGGGCCCGGACCCACTCCAGATGCCGGCCGTCCTCGAGCTGGGGCCGGGTCCCCTGGCCACCGGGGTGCAGCAGCACATCCAGGGCGGGCAGGTCGGCCATCGCGTGATGGGCGGCTACGGTGAGCCCCTTCGCACAGGTCACAGGGTTTCCATCGGCGGAGAAGCAGAACACCTGCCACCCGTCCTCGGCGAAGTTACGGGTCCAGTAGGACAGCACCTCCCATGGACCGATGGCGTCGAGCTCCTCCACGTCCGGGAACAGCAGGATCCCGATCTTCCGCGTGTCTTCCTGGGCCATGCCGCGATCCAATCAGACCCTTCCCCACTCGACCACGGATTTCGCGGGGAGGGGGCGAGGCCGCCGTTCGATGTCGGCGGCCTCGCGCTATCGCGATGTGCTCGCGGTCAGTACGCCACCGGACGGTTCTCCCGCGCCCAGAGCCGCTCGGCTTCGCTGCGCGAGGGAGGGGGCCACATCCCGTCGATCATCCAGAGATCCCGGGGCGTCTCGTCGACATGGAACTCGCAGTGCAGCCCGCGGTCCCGGGTGTGAGGGGCCAGCAGGCGGTTGAGCCCCTCGGTGCCCTTCTTCCGCACCTCGGGGTCCGTCAGGTGGCGGGCGATGTGCTCGACCACGACCCGGACGGTGTTGTCCGACGGCTCCCCGCCGACCAGGAACGAGGACTCGGGGACCTCGTGGAAAAGGGTGACGACGTAGAACTTCGGCAGACCGACCCGGGCGTAGTACTCCGTGACGTCCGCGGCGAATCGCCGCTTCTGCTCCGCGGAGTAGGCGTCGACCGGATGGTAGACGTGCCACAGGGGCATTGCTCTCTCCTTCAGGACGAGTGAGGTCGAACGGCGGTGACGAGCGGCTGTCCGTGGCGAGCGGTCAGCGTCCGAGGACCAGGGTGAGGCCCTCCACCGGCCCGGCGAGCGCCGCCTTCATCTGCCGGGTCACGGCGTCGACGAGCACCTCGTTGGCGCCGCTCTCGACGCCGTCCAGGGCCGCCTCCACGACCTCGGCCGGGGAGATCTTCTGACTCGGTATCCCGGCGACCATGTCGGTGTCGGCGAGCCCGAGGTGCACCCCGACCACCTGGGTCCCCTGCTCCGCCAGCTCGATGCGGAGAGAGTTCGTGATCGACCACAGGGCGGCCTTCGAGGCGCCGTAGGCGGCCGCGCCGGCGCCCCAGGACAGCACGGAGTGCATGTCGACCAGCGCGCCGCCGCCCCGCGCGGCGAGGACCGGGGCGAACGCACGGGCCACCCGGAGGGGCCCGAAGACGTTCGTTTCGAACGTGGCCACCACATCGGCCATGTCCGCCGTCAGCAGCGGCGAGGGCAGGAGCACTCCCGCGTTGTTGATGACGATGTCCACATCCGTGGCCCGATCGGCGAGAGCGGCGACCGCGTCCGCGTCGTTGACATCGAGGGAAACGGCCTCCACCCGCGGGTCCTCACTGAGGCTGGGCTTTCGCGCCGTCGCGTAGACCTTCGCCGCTCCGCGCCGGAGCAGTGCCTCCACATACGCCTTGCCGATGCCACGTTGACCTCCGGTCACCAGCACCACGGAACCATCGATCGCAACCATGTCGGGCCTCCTTGTCGGACCTGTCGAATCGCGCGCACGAACCGGCGGGGACGGCGGCCCAGGAGGCCGCGGCCCAGCGGCGCGCTGGAATAGATTATTAGCATCATCTAAAATGGGCCGCAAATATCATCGACGTGGTACCGGCGTCCGGTACCCCAGTCCGGCACCACACGCAGAAGGAAGTACCGACCATGCCCCGAGCATCCCGAGCCGAGGCCGAACGGCACCGCGAGCAGGTGATCGCGGCCACCGCGAAGCTGGTGCGCACCCACGGCGCCGACAAGGTGAGCGTGCCGCAGGCGATGGCGGCGGCAGGTCTGACCCACGGCGGCTTCTACCGCCACTTCGCCTCGAAGGACGACCTGGTCGCCCAGGCGTGCTCGGCCGCGTTCGCCGAACGCCTCGCCGACATGGAGAATCCCCCCGAGGGCGAGGCCACCAGCGGCGCCCGGGCCGCCTTCCTGGCCACCTATCTGTCCGCCCCGCACCGCGACAACCCCGGGCTGGGATGCGCCGCCGCGGCGCTGGCGGTGGACGCCGCGCACGCGGAGCCCGGTGACCCGCTCAAGGGGGCGTACATCGAGGGTGTGCGCAAGCTGATCGGCGGGATGGAGCGCAACGCGAGGACGTCCGGCGACACGGCGGCCGACGAGGAGTCCGTTCTCGTCGAACTGTCCACCATGGTCGGGGCGTTGGTGCTGTCGCGGGCCTGCACGGGAGACGATCTGTCGGACCGCATCCTGACCGCGGTGCGCGACCACGTCCTCGCCGCGTACGAGCACACTCCTGACGGGAAGGACGCGGCCGACACCGGCGAGTGAAACGCGCTCGCGTCAGGGGTTCGCACCCACCTGGTGCCCGGACCCATCTGGTGCCCGGACCCGCTGATGGCGGGCCCGGGCGCGGACTACCGTCCGAGCGCCGAGGACAGCCGCGCCGCGAGCGGCTCGCCGCCGAGGAAGCCCAGCAGCTCGCCGACGGTCGGCCCGGTGGCGGGGCCGTGGCGGGTGACCGCGAAGGCGGCCGCCGCGTTGGCGCCCCGTACGGCGCCGCTCAGGTCCAGCCCGTGGCCGAGGAGGGCCAGGAACGCTCCCGTATGGGCGTCGCCCGCGCCGTTGCTGTCGACCGCGGTCACCTGGCGGCCGGGGATGTGCGCGGGCTCGCCGCCGGGCGGGACCAGCCAGCATCCGTCCGCGTCGGCCCGCAGCAGCACACCGGTGCGCGGGCCCAGCCGGGCGGCGAGCGCCGCCGCGGCCTCCCGGGCGTCGTCCCGGCCGGTCAGCAGCCGCCCCTCGCGCTGGTTGCAGCTGACCCAGTCGCAGCGTGCCAGAACGGGCTCCAGCACCTCCTCCGGGATCTGGTCGGCCAGCGGGCCCGGGTCGAGGAAGACCCGGGTGTACTCCGGCAGCCGTGCCACGAGCGAGGCCAGAACCGGCCCGTTCACCGGGTAGGCGAGCCCGTATCCGGAGATCTGCACCAGGTCGCCGGGGCGCAGCGCGGCGAGCACGGCCGTCGCGTGGGCCTCGGTCAGCCGGGCCTCGGCGCCGAGGCTGGTGGCGAAGGTGCGCTCGCCACCGCCGTCGACGAAGGCCACGCAGAATCCGGTGTCCTCCTCCGTGAGAGGAGGCAGCGGCACCTCGATGCCTTCCCGGGCGAGGTCCGCCCGCACCCGGTCGCCGAACGGCCCGGTGCCATGGGCACCCGCGTACACGGCCGGCAGGCCCAGGCGGCGGGCGGCGGTGAGGACGTTGAATCCGCCGCCCGTGGTGAGGGTGGTGTCCCGCGAGATGATGTCGCCGCCCCGCTCGGGCAGTGCGGGCACCCGCATCACCAGGTCGACGATGGCGTTGCCGAGCAGCACCAGCCGACCGCCCGTGGCCTCGCCGGATCCCCCGGGGACGCCGTCGTGGCCGGTCATGAGGCCTCCCGCGCGGCCGGGGCGGGCAGCACCTGCTGCTGGGGCGGCTGCGCGGACGACTCCTCGCGGACGGTGCCGTCGAACCGGCGCAGCAGGGCGTAGACGCCGGCCGCGAGCACCAGGGTCACCACCCATCCCAGCCCGTTGGACCCGATCCAGCTGTGGGCGAACGGCCCGGAGAACCACACGTCGGTGACGCTGGTGCTGGCCTCGGTGAACAGCAGGCCCATCACGATGGCCGCCGCCCAGGCGATCATCGCGGCCCAGGCGACCCCGCCCCGGAACCAGTAGCGGCTGGAGCGGCCGACGTCCATCAGGGCCGCGCCGTCGTAGGACCGGCGGAGTATCAGATCGACCGCGAAGACACCCACCCAGGCGGTGATGGGGACGGCGAGGAGGGTGAGGAAGGTGATGAACGGGCCGTAGAAGTCCTTGGCGATCAGGATGAAGTAGATCCCGCCCGCGAAGGTGACGACCACGTCCAGGCCGACGGCGAGGGTGCGCCGGACCCGTATCCCCAGGGTGATCATGGTGAGTCCGGCCGAGTAGACGGACAGGTGGTTGGAGAGCAGCAGTCCGCCGAACGCGGCGATCAGATACGGGATGGACATCCACGAGGGCAGCATCGTGTTGATCGCCGAGACGGGGTCGGAGGCGGAGGCCAGATCGGGTTCACCCGCCGCGAGGAGCGAGCCCAGTGAGATCAGCACCACCAGCGGGATACCGGCACCGAAGGCGGAAGCGGCCACCAGCCTGCCGCCGGGAATCCGGCGGGGCAGGTAACGGGCGTAGTCGGCCCCGGTGTTGGCCCAGCCGATCCCGGTACCGGCGGCGATCATGCCGACGCCCACGACCATCGAGCTCACCGGCCCGACCGGGGCGTGGAAGACCTTGCCCCAGTCCACGGTGGTGGCGAGAAAGCCGATCACGACGAGGTTGAGCAGCCCGAAGACATAGCTGGCCCACCTGTTGATCCACATGATGGTGGCGTGGCCCAGGCCGCTGATCAGCAGGGTGCAGCCGATGAAGACCAGCAGGCACACCACGGTGAGGACGGTGTTCCGCCGGATGCCGAAGGCGGCGTCGAGCAGCGCCAGCAGGGCGAAGGCGGCCGTGGTGGTGTTGATGGTCTCCCAGCCGAGCCGGCTCATCCAGGTGACCAGCGTGGGCCCTGCGTTGCCACGGACCCCGAACACCGCGCGGGAGAGGGTGAGGGCGGGCGCTCCGCCCCGCTTCCCGGCGATGCTGAGGGCGCCCACCAGGGCGAAGGAGCCGAAGGACCCGAGGATGGCCACGACGGCCGCCTGCCAGATGTTCAGGCCGCGGAAGCTGACCAGCGCCGCGCCGAGCGGCAGGCCGAGGATGCTGATGTTCGCCGCGAACCAGGTCCAGAACATCTGGCTCGCATGGCCGTGGCGCTCGGCGTCGGGAACCGGCTCGATGCCTCTGGTCTCCACGGAGCCGACGCGGTCGTTCTCTGAAGCCGCCATGGTGGTACCTGTCTTTCTGTCCGGGGGCGCTCCGGTGCGGATGTGGGGGCGGAGGTGTGTGTCATTCGGCCGTGTCGGCGCGCAGCGCGAGCAGGGCCTTGGCCAGCGGTTCCAGGTCGAGGTCGTTGACCGAACGCAGGGTGGCGAGGGCGTCGCCGGGCAGGGCGGACGCCCCGCTGACGGCACCGGCTATGGCGCCGGCGATGGCACCGATGGTGTCGCAGTCGCCGCCGAGGTTGGCCGCCAGCAGGCAGGCCCGCCATGGCTCGCCCTCGGCCAGGGACAGCACGGCGAAGGCGGCGGGGACCGACTCCTGGCTGGCGACGCTGGTGCCGACCAGGTCGCAGACGCGGTCCAGGGCCTCCCGCTCGGGCAGTCCGCGGACCAGGTCCACGGCCCAGCCGATGCGGGCGGCGATATCGGCCCCGGCGACCCAGTGGCCGCGCTCGGCGCCGGCCGCGGCCGCCGTGATCGCCGCGCCGACGGCGTCCTCCAGGCCGCCGCCGTCGATGCCACGGCTCACCGCGGCGGCCACGGCGGCGGCGGAGGCGATGCCGATGGAGGTGTCATGGGTGACCTGGCATGCCTCCGCGACCCGGTCGAGGAAGGGCTCCAGGGGTGTGTCGGGGAAGGCGACGCCGACGGGGGTGATCCGCATCGCCGCGCCGTTGGTGGCACCGGACTTGCCGGCCTCCTCCGGCGGTACGCCACGGGACACGGCCTCCAGGGCGGCCTTGGTGGAGGGGCCGAGCAGATCGAAGGAACCCTTGGCCTTCATGGCGCGCTCCCACTCCAGGAGCTCGTGCGCGAGCCGCAACGGGTCGATCCGGCCGCCGGACCCGGTCAGCAGCCGGCCGACGATGACGGCCTGATCGGTGTCGTCCGTGACCGAACCGGCGGGCATTCCGGCGCTCACCGGGTTGTCCTCCGGGCCGGGTTCGAAATCGGTGACGGTGCCGAACCGGGCGACGATGGACCGCCGGGACATGATCTGCGTGGGCATACCGAGGGCGTCGCCCATCGCCAGGCCGTAGAGGGCGCCGAGCGCGCGGTCGTGCTGGTGGTTCATTCGGATTTCCTGTCAGTGCGCGAAGGCGGTACGTCGGGCGTGGGCGGGCGCGGTGTTACGTCGGGCGTGGGCGGGCGCGGTGTTACGTCGGGCGTGGGCGGGCGCGGTGTGCGGTCTCATCGGGGCCGCTTCTTCGCGGATGCCTCATTGCCGCTGCCCAGGGCCGTCTCATCGGGGCTTTCGCCGAAGCCGAGGTGCAGCTGGAAGCGGGCGGGGTCCAGGAGGCTGGTCACCTGCTCGACGATCCGGCCATCGGGCCCGCGGCTGACCCTGCGGGTGTTGAGCCAGACCTCTCCCACCTGGCGGCGGAGCAGGGTCGCCTCGTCGGCGGCCAGTTGACGCACGGACGCCCATTCGTCCCCGTGCGTGGCCCGGATGCCGACCGCGGCGAGGGTCTTGGTCAGCGAACCGTCGAGGAGCCCGCCGAGCGGGACGTCGGCCAGGGCCGCGACCATCGGGACCCGGCTGCGCTCCAGCGCGACCGGTGTGCCCTCCGGCAGCACCCGCAACCGGTCGAGCGCCATGAACTCGACGCCCTCGATGCCGAGTTCACCGGCCAGCCGGGCATCGCGCACCGCTTCGAGACGGAGCACCTCGGTGGTGACCTGGGCTCCCTGGTCGGCCAGCGCCCTGGTCCACCCCAGCCGGTTGTCCAGCAGGCCGCCGTCGAAGGTGACGAACGAGCCGACACCCGCGTGGGTGGAGATCAGCCCTTGCTTGCTGAGCTCGTCCAGCGCCTGGCGGACGGTGGCCCTGCTGACCGCGAAGCGCCGGGTGAGCGCGTGTTCGCCGGGCAGCCTGCTGCCCGGCTCCAGGGCGCCGCTGTGGATCTCACGGGCCAGGACGCGGGCGATGCGCTGATGCTTGAGGACCTGTTTAGGCATGTCCGGAAGTTAGCCATACATGTTCAGTCCTGTCTAGAGCCGCAAGCACTCGAATCGGAAACTGATCACCCTTGGTCCGGGAACGCCGATGACAGCGGGAACTGATGGCAGCGGGAAAGCTGATGGCACGGCCCGCCGTGAAGCGGACCGTGCCATCGGCGAACAACAGCCAGGGGGCTCATCAGGCCGCGTCGTGCAGAATCGCCGCCAGCTCACCGGGCCGGTCGAACATCGGCCAGTGCCAGCCGGGCAGCTCCCGGTACGCCCACTCCTCGGTCGCCATATGGCGGAAGGCCGGAACGACGCCGATCCGCGCCCGGACCTCTGCCACCGGGAAGCTGCACAGCACATGCAGCCGCGGCAGCTTCTCCCATGCCCCGGTCAGCCGGACCGGGGTGGTGGCGGTGGCCCACGGCTGCGGGGCGGACAGCCGCACCAGCCGTTCGAGCGTGTCGTCCGGCAGCCCGGACACCTCGGAGGCCAGCCGCCGCCACGGCGGGGGCGGCAGCCGCCAGCCGTCCCCCTCCGTACGAACCAGCTCGGCGTTGCGCGACCGCTCCTCCGGCGGGGTGAACTCCAGGTGGGACATTCCGTCCGGCAGCGGTCCGCTGTCGATGAACACCAGGCGGCTGATCCGGCCGGGCATCCGGTCCGCCACGCCCGGGGCCACCACCGCACCGGCATAGCTGTGCCCGACCAGCACCACATCGCGCAGGTCCTCGTAACGGATCAGGTTGAGCACATCGGTGATGTGGGTCTCCAGGTCGGTGTCGGGCCGGGCCAGGTGTGCCCGTTCGCCCATCCCGGTCAGGCTGAGGGAGTGGACGTCGTGCCCACGGCCGCGCAGGTCATCCGCCACCGGGCGCCAGGCCCAGGCACCGAGCCAGAACCCGGGAAGAAGTACGTAGGTTGCCATGGCTCAGACGCTAGAAGGAATACCGGACAGCATCCGCCCGGTATTCGCGGAATACTTGCCCGGTATGAACCGACCGACCGCCCGCGTGCTCGCCCTGCTGGAGATCCTCCAGGCCGGTGGCACCCGTACCGTCGCCGATCTGGCCGACCGGCTCGGCGTGGACGAGCGCACCGTCCGCCGCTATGTCGGCCATCTGATCGACCTGGACGTCCCGGTCCGGTCGGTGCGCGGCCGCTACGGCGGCTACCGGCTCGCCCCCGGCTATCGGATGCCGCCGCTGATGCTCACCGACGAGGAGGCGCTGGCCGTACTGCTCGGCCTGGTCGCCGGCCGCCGGGCCGGGCTGGTGACCACGTCCGTCGCGGCGGCCGAGAGCGCCGCCGCCAAGGTGCGCCGGGTGCTGCCCGAGGCGCTCGGCCGCCGCCTGGACGCGCTGCTGGCGACCGCCGACTTCACCGCCCCGGCCCGCCCGATGGCCGTCCCGGAGACGGGCGTGCTGCTGATGCTCGCGGAGGCGGCACGGGACCGCCGTCCCGTCGCCATCGGCTACACCGCCTGGAAGGGGCGGCGCAGCGAACGCACCGTGCATCCGTACGGGGTCGTCGCGCACTCTGGGCGCTGGTATGTGACGGGGGCGGACTCGGCCAGCGGCGAGGTGCGCACGTTCCGGCTGGACCGGATCGAGACGGCCTCGGTGCTACCGGGGTCGTTCGATGTGCCCGAGGGGTTCGATCCGGCGGCCCGGGTGCTGGCCGGGCTGGCCGGGGTGCCGTATCTGCACGAGGTGTCGCTCCGGGTCCAGGGCACGGTCGAGCAGGTCCGCCACCGGCTCCCACCCGGGCTCGCCACCGTGCGGGAGCTCCCGGCCGGCCCGGCGCGGGACGCGGCCGCTGCCCCCGGGGAAGGAGAGGGCACCGCATGGGTGCGGGTCGAGTTGCGGGCCGAGCGGCTGGAGTGGGTGCCCTCCGTGCTCGCCTGGCTGGACCTCCCGTTCGTGATCGAGCGTCCGGACGCGCTGCGCGACCATGTGCGCGCCCTGGCCCGCCGACTCGCCACATGCGCCGACGCGGTCGCCGATGCCACCGAGGAGCCGGAGTCCCGCGCGGAGTGACACCGGATCGTTGAAGCACCCCGGGGTCGTGCCGGTGCGACGCTCAGCCGCGAGACCACCGTACGGCGGTGTCGGCCACGGCGGAACGCGCCCGCTCCAGTGTCTCGGGGTGCCCGAAGAGACCCGGCAGTCCGCCGGTGTGCACGAAGACCGTGCGCTGTCCGGGGCACACCTGGCCGTCGTGGACGGCCGCGATGAGACCGGCCAGGGCGCGGCCGGTGTAGACGGGGTCGAGGACGATGCCTTCGGTGCGGGCCGCCGTGGTGATGGCGTCCATGACCGGTTCGGTGAGCGCGGAGTAGCCGGGCCCGACCTGATCCAGGCGCAGCCGCAGGGACGTGGCCGCGGGCTGTCCGGACAGCCCCTCGACCAGGTGGCCGACGGTGTGCTCGGGATCCGCGACGGCTCCGCAGTGCACCCCCAGCACCCGCTCGGCTCCGAGGGTGTGGACGAGCCCGGCCATGGTGCCGCCCGATCCGACCGCCACGACCGCCGTGGTCAGGTCCGGGTCCTGCACCAGGAGTTCGGTCCCCGCCTCGGCATAGCCCTGGGCGCCCAGCACACTGGAGCCACCGAAGGGGATCACCGCGGGCCGGGCGCCCCGCTCGCGCAGGTCCCGGGCCACGTCCTCCACCGCCGCCGCGAGTTCCGTCTCGCTCACCTCGCCCGCCCATACGACGCGGGCGCCGAAGAGACCGTCGAGCGCGATGTTGCCGGTCATGCCCTCGGCCGGGGCACCGGCGAGGACCAGGACCACGTCCATGCCCAGCCGGGCCCCGGCCGCGGCCGTCAGACGGGCGTGGTTGCTCTGGGCGGCCCCGCTGGTCACCAGCGTGGTGGCGCCCTCGGCGCGGGCGGCACCGGCCGTCCACTCCAGCTTGCGGACCTTGTTGCCCCCGCCGCCCAGCCCGATCAGATCGTCACGCTTGATCCACAGGTCATCGGGGTCCAGCCCGATGGCACGGGCCAGCCGTGGCGCGGCCTCGAGCGGTGTGGGCCGGCTCATCAACTCGGCCCGAGTGGTGTCCTGGCCCCGCGTGGCGCCCTGATCCTGCGTGGCGCCCTGATCCTGCGTGGTGCCCTGACGTTCTTCTGACACGATCGCCGCCTTCGCCTCACATATCGGGGCCGGGCTCGGCGTGAAGGGGTTGCGACAAGGCGGCCTTGGCCTGCCTGGTCTCCTCATCGGCGAGTACTTCCAGCCAGTCGTTCGCCAAGGCTTCCATGGTCTGCTCGGCCACGTCGACCGCGCTGATCTTCGGTGCGTCCACCCAGGCGCTGAGGTGCTACTCGGATGCGGAAGGGTCGGGCTCGGGTCGCTGCCGCTCGAGTTCGGTGTAGCGGGCGCGCATCGCCTCACTCGCGGCCGGGCCCGCGGTGAACACGTACATCTCGCTGTCGTCGAGGCTCCGGCCGGTGCGCGCGTCCACCACGACGGGTTCGGCCTCCTCGCCGGTCCGGGCGTCGACCAGGATCATGGCGCGCTCCTCCGGTGCGAGGTGCTGATTGCCCCAGGCGGCCAGCGCGACGACCACGGGCCGCAGCGAACGGCCGCGCTCGGTCAGCACGTACTCATGGCGGACCGGGTTGGTCTGGTAGGGGCGCCGCTCCAGCAGGCCGTCCGCCACCAGGGTCTTCAGCCGCGTGGTGAGCATGCTGGTGGAGATGTTCAGGCTCTGCTGGAACTGGTCGAAGCGCGTGTAGCCGTCGAAGGCGTCGTGCAGGATCAGCAGCGTCCACCACTCCCCCACGTGCTGAACCGTGGTCGACAGCGGGCACTCACGGTCCTCCAGCCTGATCCGGCTTGCCATCGCGACACCCTCCCGAGTTACTGCTAATGTGAAAGTCACTTGCTTCTATTTTAGCAGTCACAAGGGGTGCGCCCTGCGCGCATTCCGGAACGGACAGCCTTGCCCACACCCAATGACTCTCTCTCCGGCCGTCGCGCCCTCGTCACCGGTGGCACCAAGGGCACCGGAGCGGCGATCGCGGCCCGGCTACGGACGGCCGGTGCGACCGTACTGGTCACCGCCCGCTCCCGGCCCGAGGACGTCCCCGACGACGACTTCGTGGGCGCCGACCTGACCACGCCTGAAGGCGCGGAACACATCGCGCGGGAGGCGCGGCGGCGGCTGGGCGGCGCGGACATCCTGGTCCATACGCTCGGCGGCTCGGCCGCGCCCGCCGGTGGCTTCGAGGCGATGTCCGAGGAGATCTGGCAGCAGGAGCTCAACCACAATCTGCTCGGCGCCGTCCGCCTGGACCGCGCCCTGATCCCGGGCATGATCGAACGGGGCGGGGGCGCGGTGGTCCATGTCTCCTCGATCCAGCGGCGGATGCCGCTGTGGAACGGCACGCTGGCCTACGCCGCCGCCAAGGCCGCGCTCACCACCTACAGCAAGGGCCTGGCCAACCAGGTGGCGCCGCTCGGGGTGCGGGTGAACACGGTGTCCCCCGGGTTCATCCAGACCAGCGCGGCCGACGCACTCATCGACCGCATCGCCGAGCAGACCGGTGACCGGGAGTCCGCTCTGGCATCGCTCATGGACTCCCTCGGCGGCATCCCCCTCGGGCGTCCCAACCGACCCGAGGAAGTCGCCGAACTCGTCGCCTTCCTCGTCTCCGACCGGGCCTCCGCCATCGTCGGCGCCGAGCACGTCATCGACGGCGGCACCGTACCCGCCGTCTGAGAACCGCCCCACCGAGAACCGACCGGGAATCCCCATCCGACAGACCATCGAGGCACCCATGACCGACCGCACCACGCCCCTCGACGCCGCCGATCTGCCAGACGCCGTCAAGCGGTACCTGACGGCACACAACGAGCGCGATGTGTCCGCGGCCTCAACCGCGCTGGCGCCGGACGCGACGGTCGTCGACAACGGCAACGCCTACGAGGGAATCCCCGCCATCGAGCGGTGGCTGGGCCGCGCCACCTCCGAGTTCACCTACACCACCACTTTCCTCGGGGCCGAGCACGAGGGCCCGGACCGCTGGACCGTCACCCAGCGGCTCGAGGGTGACTTCCCCGGCGGCACCGTCGACCTTCGCTATCGCTTCACGCTCCGTCAGGGCCTGATCAGCCACCTCACCATCGCCCCCTGAGCCGCTTCAGACACTCTCCACCGCGGGGCCGTCGGGCACGGCCCGCACCCGCCCGGCGCGCACCACGTTGCCGAGCGGGCTCCCCGCCTCCAGGCGGTCGATGTTGGCCGCGATATCCGTGGCGCGGGCGGCGAACGTCTCCTCCGTGTGGCCCGAGTTGTGCGGTGTCATCACCACATTGGGCAGTGTGTGGAACGGCAGACGGCTCGGCGCGTGGGGCGGGCCGGCCCACCACACATCGAGGGCGGCCCCGGCGATGGTGCCGGCCGACAGCGCCTCGTACAGCGCCTCCTCCCGCACGACCGGGCCACGGGCGACGTTGACCAGGAGGGACCGCGGGCCCATCGCGGCGAGTTCGGCCGGGCCGATCAGTCCGCGGGTCGCGGAGCTCAGCGGCACGGTCACCACGACGATGTCGGAGTCCGCCAGCAGTTCCGGGAGCCGGTCCGTGCCACCCACCCAGTCGGGGCGCAGATCGTCGGGCAGCGGGGCCGACGGGTCGCGGCGCACGGCCCGTACGCCCAGGCCGACCGCCTGGCACAGCCGTCCGATCTCCCGCCCCGTCTCGCCGAAGCCGATGACGCCGACCCGGCGGCCCCGCAGGGTGTCCCCGAAGGGCAGCGTGGCGTCGACGGCCACGTTGCGCCACCGACCGGCCCGCAGCTCCCGGTCGGCCGTGAGCACCCGCCGGGACAGCATCAGCACGCACATCAGGACGTGTTCGGCGATCGACGCGCCGTGGTGAAAGGTGTTCGCCACGGTCACATCGGGCCCCAGCGCCTCCAGAGGGATGCCGTCGTAGCCCGCGCCGACCACGTGGACGAGGCGGAGGCGCTGGGCCCGGCGCGCGTGGTCCTCGGAGAGCTGTGAGCCCACGTACACATCGACGAAGGCGATGGCGTCGGCGATCCGTACCGCGTCCCAGTCGCAGACGTCCAGCCACTCGTGCCGGTCCTCGGTCCGCTCCCTCAGCCGTTCGCCGAACCTGCTCAGGATCCGGTGGTTGAGCATGATGCGCATTCCGTGGTCACCACCGGGGTGTCGTGGGCTCGAAGGCGGGGTCGAAACGGCGCATATAGCCGGTGTCGTCGCGGTCGCGCAGCCCGCAGTCAAGGTACTGCCGGTGCAGCCGGGCGAGCGCCTCCCGGTCCAGTTCCACGCCGAGGCCCGGGGCGGTGGGCAGCTCGACCCGCCCCTCGGTGAACCGCAGGACCCCCGGGACGATCACGTCCTCGTCCGGCCGCTTCCACGGCCAGTGAGTGTCGCAGGCGTAGGTCAGCCGTGGCGTGGCGGCGGCCAGATGGGTCATCGCGGCGAGGCTGATGCCCAGATGGGAATTGGAGTGCATGGACAGACCGAGGCCGAACGTCTCGCAGATCGCGGCCAGTTGCGTACAGCGCCGCGGACCGCCCCAGAAATGGTGGTCGGACAGCACGATGCCCACCGCGCCCTGGGCGACGGCGGGGGCGAGGTCGTCGAAGGACACGACGCACATGTTGGTGGCCAGCGGAGTGTCGGTCCGCCGTGCCACGGCGGCCATCCCGGCGATGCCCTCGGTCGGGTCCTCCAGGTACTGGAGGGTTCCATCGAGTTCATGGGCGACATGGAGCGAAGTCTCCTCGCTCCAGGCGGCGTTCGGGTCCAGCCGCAGCGGCAGATCGGGGAAGGCCGCCCGCAGGGTGCGTATCGCGGCGATCTCCTCGTCGGGCGGGAAGACACCGCCCTTGAGTTTGATCGAGGAGAAGCCGTACTGGTCGATCATGCGCCGGGCCTGTGCGACCAGTCCGTCCGGGTCGAGCGCCGCGCCCCAGTCGTCGTCCTCCTGGTCCGGGTGTCCCGCCCATTTGTAGAAGAGGTAGGCGCTGTAGGGCACGGCGGGGCGCACGGCGCCGCCGAGGAGGTCGCTGACCGGCCGTCCCACCAGCTTGCCCTGGATGTCCAGACAGGCGACGTCGAACGCGGACATGACGCGGTCCACGGCGCTGCTTCCCGTGACCATGCCGGACATGCCGTCCCCACCGGCGATGTCCGAACCGAGGGCGCGACGGGTGCGCAGCGTCAGGTCGTTGAGGCTCCACACGTCCATGCCGACCAGTTCTTCGCCGGCCCGGCGCAGCCGCTCCAGGTGGACCGTGCCGCCGTAGGTCTCGCCGATGCCGATGACGCCGGTCTCCGTGGTGAGTTCCACGATGGTGCGCAGCGCGTACGGTTCGTGCACTCCGACCGTGTTGAGCAGGGGATAGTCCCGGAAGGCCACCGGGGTGACCGCGACTTCGGCGATGCGTTCGGCCGTTCTGGCCATGGACACCATCCTCATATGTAGCAGCTGTCTTCATTTGTAGACATGATCGAAGGGGCTGTCAATGATCGGGGCGCTCCGGGGATCCGGCCCCACGCCGGCACTACAATCGACCGGCGCCGTCGTCCGGTTCGGGATGACCGGCGGGGGACGACGGCGGACGACCACGCGTCAGGGTGAGCGACGGAGAAGGATGCATGCGGGGAAGGAGCGGGCCGGCCGACGCGGACGGTGGGGGCGGAGTGCGCGAGGTGAAGTCCGCCGCGAGGACCGTCCAGGTGCTGGAGATCCTCGCCAACCACAGCTCCGACCAGGTCCGCCTGCGTGAGCTCTCCGAACTGACCGGGGTGCCCCGCAGCAGCCTCTACGCCCTGCTACAGACGCTGGTGGCCAGCGGCTGGGTCCGCACCGACCCCTCCGGTTCCTTCTACAGCATCGGCATCCGCGCGCTTCTCACGGGCACCAAGTACCTCGACACCGACGCCCAGCTCGGCCTGGCCGCCCCCGTGCTCGACGGTCTCGCGGAGGAGCTGGGCGAGACCATCCACTTCGCCCGGCTGGACGGCGCCGACATCGTGTACCTGGCCACCCGCGCGTCCCGTCACTATCTGCGCCCGTTCAGCCGGGTGGGACGGCGCCTGCCCGCGTACACCGCCGCCCTCGGCAAGGCGCTGCTGGCGGAGCAGCCCCCCGAATACCTCGAACGGGAGCTGCCCCCGGTCCTTCCCGTGTACACCGAACGGACGATCTCCGACCACACCGCCCTCAGAGACCACCTCGACGCCGTCCGGGAACGTGGCTACGCCATCGACGACCAGGAGTACATCGAGGGTGTCGTGTGCTTCGGTTTCGCCCTGCGCCACACCGTTCCGGCGGAGGACGCGATCAGCTGCTCCGTGCCCACGGTCCGGCTCACCGAGGAGCACCGGAAGCGCATCGTGGAGGCCATGTCCCGAGCCCGGGACGAGCTCGAACGCGCACATGTGCGGTGACAGGTGACAGCCGGCCGGTCTCCGGCGATACGGCGAGGGCGTTCTCCGCTCAGGAGGACGCAGCCGTCGGCACCGGCGTGACGAGCGTGCCCTCGGTCATGAACCGATGCAGATTACGGAAGGTGAGTTCACCCATGGCCTGCCTCGTCTCATGGGTCGCGCTGGCGATATGCGGAAGCAGGACGACGGTGTCCAGGTCCAGCAGGGCCCGCGGAACGTCGGGCTCATGGGCGAAGACATCCAGCGCCGCGCCCGCTATCCCACCCTTCACCAGGGCGGACACCAGGGCCGGCTCGTCGATGACACTACCGCGCGAGACGTTGACCAGATAACCCCGGGGGCCGAGCGCGTCGAGCACACTCGCCGAGACCAGGCCCTGAGTGGCGGCACCCGCGGAGACCGCCACGACCAGCGCGTCGCATTCCGCGGCCAGCGCCGAGGGCGAGGGCAGAAAGCGATAGCTCACGTCCTCCACGGAGGTGCGCGAGTGGTAGAGGAGCTCCGCACCGAAGCCCTCCAGCCGTCGGGCGATGGCGCGGCCGATCCTGCCGAGCCCGAGGATGCCTACGCGTTTGCCACTCACCTTGACCGACAGGGGGAAGGTGTCCGAGGCCCATGCGCCACGGCGGACGAAGCGATCGGCGGCCGACAGCCGGCGCATCAGATCGATCAGTCCGCCGACCGCGAGGTCGGCCACGCAATCGGTGAGCACATCCGGGGTGTTGCTGACGTCGATGCCGCGGGCGCGGGCCCGCGCCACGTCCGTGGTCTCGTAACCGACTCCGAAGTGGACGATGGCGCGGAGCGCGGGCAGGGCGTCCATCAGGTCGTTCGGCACTCCGATCCGCGCGCTGGTCACGGCGGCCACCACCTCGCGGCCGTGGTCCCGCAGATACGCGTCGGGATCGGGCAACTCGGCGAGCCGTACGGTGTGATGGTGCGTGGCCAGCGCGGTCTCCAGGGTCGGCAACAGCGGACAGACCTGGAGGACGGTGCCCCGGTCGGCGGTGCCGCCGTCTTCCACCCCGGTCACGCCGCTCCCCCCGATGAGTGCGGACCGCGGGGACTGAGGACTGAACAAGGCATGGTCGACTCCCGTCGTTGTGGAATGGCCGGGAGCGTATGACCGATGCCGATGCGTGTCTAAGAGTAAATTCGCATCCGTGGATACCTTCTTGACATCATGAGGCAGCGGAACGGTCCGTGTCCTCCGGCCCGCCTTCTCGACCGGCGCCTTTGTGAGATCCCTTGACGCCCCCGCACCTCCGGTTTAGCTTCAGCGTCTACAAATGCAGACCGGGTACGCGGTTATAGACAGCCAGTCGGCCGTCGCGTCTCCGGCGGCAACACGCCAGCACCCTCGGAGATACGCTGACGATGAAGTCCTCCGTACCCTCCAACCCTCGCCCACCACAGGGCCGGGCACACCGAATTCTCACCCTTCTGATCTCAGGCGCGATGCTCCTGACCAGCGGCTGCGCCGTGGCGAACAGTGACGCCGCGGGCGATGTCGGCAGCGCGGACGGCCGCACCCTGCGAGTGGTTCTCACCCAGGAACCACCGACGCTCGAACCCTGTGAGTCATCGACGACCGCGACCGGTGTCGTGGTTCGCTCCAACATCACGGAACCGCTGGTTGAACGGGACCCCACCTCGGGCAAGCTGGAACCGCTGCTGTCAACCGGCTGGCGGCAGACGAAGCCCAGGACATGGACCTTCGACATCCGCTCCGGCGTGACCTTCCAGAACGGGCAGCCGTTCACCGCCAAGGACGCGGCGTTCTCCATCGACCGCGCCGTCAACTCCGATCTCGCCTGCAACGTGGACGGCTATGTCTTCGGCGACGACAAGCTCGATGTGCGCGCCGTCAGCCCCACCCGGCTGACCGTCACCACCAAGAAGGCCGACCCGATCCTCCCGCTGCGGATCAGCTTCGTCGAGATCGTGCCACGCACCACCAACGCCAAGGCCAAGGTGCGGGTGCCGATCGGCACCGGCCCCTACGCCGTCAAGGCCTGGCAGACCGGTGTCTCGATCTCCCTGACCCGTAACGACAAGTACTGGGGGAAGACCCCCGCCTATCCCCGGGCCATGTATATCTGGCGAAGCGACGCCAGCGTCCGCGCAGCCATGATCAACAAGGGCGAGGCCGACATCGCGACCTCGCTGGACCCGATGGACGCGACCGAGGACAACTCCGTCCCCTACCCCAACAGCGAGACGACCGCCCTGCGGCTGGACGGCCGTGAGGCGCCACTCGACGACATCCGGGTGCGCAAGGCGATCGGCATGGCGATCGACCGCAAGGGCATCATCGACGCCCTTCTCGGCGGCCTGGCCAAACCCGCCGCACAACTCGTCCCGCCCGGCGTGGTGGGCCACAACGACGGCCTCGTCCCCACCTCGTACGACGTGGCCGCGGCCCGCGCACTGGTTGAGCAGGCGGCTGCCGACGGTGTCCCCACCAAACGGAGAATCACCATCGTGGCACGCAACGGTCAGTTCGCCGGGATCGCGGAGGTGGCCGAGGCCCTCCAGTACGAGATGGCGCGGATAGGGCTGAACGTAAGGATTCGTATGGCGGACACCGCCACCAGTCTTCAGTACCAGCTGCGCCCGCTGCCCCGTGGTGTCGGGCCGATAGCGATGCTGGTCATGCACGGGAACCAGGCCGGGGACGCGGCCTTCACCACCAGTCAATATCTGCTGAGCGACGGCCCCCAGTCCACCTTCGGCACCAAGGAGCTGGACCGGCGCATCGACGCGGCGAACACGCTGTCCGGCAAGGCCCGTCAGAAGGCGTTCGCCGATCTGCTCGGCTATCAGAACAAGACCGTCGCGCAGTTCGCCTACCTGGCTCATATGCGCGGACTGCTCGGCCTGTCACCGTCGGTCCGGTACCGGCCGAACTCCGCCACCGGAGACGAGATGCGGCTGTCCGAGGTCACCCCCGGGAAGGCGGGGAAGCACTGATATGGCGTCCTTCCTCGGCAAGCGCGTCATCTCCAGCGCGATCCCCCTGGTGTTCGTGGTGCTGGGCGTGTTCTGCCTGGCGCGGCTGACCGGCAACCCCGTCGACCTGTATCTCCCGCTGAGCGCCACCTCCCAGCAACGCGCGGAATTCTCCGCCGCCCACGGCTTCGACGACTCCATCCCGGTCCAGCTGTGGGACTACCTCACCCAGGCCGCGCAATTCGACTTCGGCACCTCGCTGCGCACCGGGGAGCCGGCCGGCACGATGGTGCTCGACGCCTTCCCGGTCACCCTCCAACTCGCCGGTGTGACCATGCTGTTGGCGATCCTCGGGGCGCTGCTGGTCGGAAGCCTCGCCGCGTACCGGCCCAACTCGCTCATCGACCGGATCGCCGGTCTGCTGTCGATGACCGCGGCCAGCATCCCCGACTTCTGGTTCGCGATCGTGGGAGTGCTGGTCTTCGGCGTGGGCCTGGACTGGCTGCCGACCTCGGGCACCCTGGGCGGTCCGGAGATCTGGGTGCTGCCCATCGCCACTCTGCTGATCCGTCCGTTCGGGGTGCTGGTGCAGGTGGTCCGCGGCAGCATGGTCGGCGCGCTGTCGGCGCCGTATGTGAAGGTCGCGCGCAGTAAGGGGGCCGACGCCAAGCGCGTGGTGTTCGGGCACGCCCTGCGCAACTCCATCACGCCCGTTCTGACCGTCGCCGGGGACCTGACCGTCGGCCTCGTCAACGGCGCGGTGATCGTGGAAACGATCTTCGGCTGGCCCGGGATCGGCAAGCTCATGATCGACTCGATTCTGCAGCGCGACTTCGCGGTGTTGCAGGCCGCCGTCCTGCTCACGGCGGTGACGATCTTCGCGCTGAACATCCTCGTCGACGTCTGCCACGCCCTGATCGACCCCCGAGTGCGCCAGGCGGTGCCGGCGTGAGCGAAGGAGCCACCATGACCGACCCCGCCGACCCCACCGGCTCCGCCGACCGGCCCTCCGGCGCGGCAGCCGTCCCGTCGCGCCAACGCCCGCCCCGCTGGTGGCTGCTGCTCGGCCGGGACCGGGCCGCGGCCGTCGCGGCCGTCATCCTCGCCGGGGTGTTCCTGGTCGCGCTGTTCGGCCGGCTGTTCATCGGGGACCGAGCCGTACGGCAGGATCTGCGCGCCTCGCTGCGCCCGCCCTCCCTCGACCACGGCTTCTACGGGCTGCTCGGCACGGATGTGCTGGGCCGCAGCGTGCTGGCCCGGCTGGTGGACGCCGCCGGGACGACGCTGTCCGTCGCGGTGCCCGCGGTGCTGTGCTCGCTGCTGATCGGCTCGGCGCTGGGGCTGTGGGCCGGATACCACGGAGGCATGCGCGAGAACGTCGCGATGCGGGTCGCCGATGTCATCCTCAGTTTCCCGTCGCTGCTGATCGCGGTGGTCGTGCTGTATGTCTTCGCGCCCAGCGCGATGAACATCGTGCTGATCCTCGCCGTCGCGCGCGTCCCGGTCTATCTGCGCACCGCCCGCGCGGAGTCGGCCGAGCTGAGGAGCCGTCTGTTCGTGGACGCGGCCCGGACCTTCGGCACGCCGAGCCGGAACATCATCTACCGGCACATTCTGCCGATCGCGCTGCCGACGCTGCTGACCGTGGCCACGCTCGACTTCTGTTTCGTCATGCTGACCGAGTCCAGCCTGAGCTTTCTCGGCATCGGCATCCAGCCCCCCGATGTGAGCTGGGGGCTGATGGTGGCGCAAGGGCGCCAGTACCTCCAGACGGCCTGGTGGATCGCCGTGCTGCCGGGTGTCGCGATCGTGCTCACCACGGTGTCGGCCACGGTGCTCGCCGCCTGGGTCCGCCTGGCCACCGACCCGGCCCAGCGCTGGCGTCTGACGTTGCCCAGGAAGCGGCGCGGCAACCGGGCCACTGTTCCCTCGGAGATGATCGCGTGAAGCCCTCCACCCTGCCCGCGCCCGCCGGGACCGGCAGCCCCGCACTCGAAGTCGAGGGGCTCTGTGTCGACTTGCGCACCCCCTCCGGGACCGTCCGGGCGGTGAACGGCGTCGGCTTCCAGGTGCGCAAGGGGCGCACGCTGGCGCTGCTGGGCGAGTCCGGCTGCGGGAAGTCGATGACCGCGCTGTCCATCGTCGGGCTGCTCGAGCCGACGACCGAGGTGACGGGCGGATCCGTGAAGGTGTCCGGCACCGATGTGCTGCGGCTGGGCCAGGCGGGGCGCAGGAAGCTCGCCGGTCCCGTGCTGTCGATCGTCTTCCAGGACGCGCTGACCGCGCTCAACCCCGTACAGCCGGTCGGCAGACAGCTCGCCGAGCCGTTCCGCATCCATCGCGGGATGTCGCGCCGCGATGCCCGGGAGAAGGCGGTCGAGCTGATGACCCGCGTCGGCATCCCCGAGCCCCGGCTGCGGGCCCGCGCGTATCCGCATCAGTTCTCCGGCGGTATGCGCCAGCGGCTGCTGATCGCGATGGCCGTCGCGCTGGACCCCGATGTGCTCATCGCCGACGAGCCCACGACCGCGCTCGATGTCACCGTGCAGGCGCAGATCATGCGGCTGCTGCGGGATCTGCAGACCGAGCGGGACATGGCGCTGGTGCTGATCACCCACGATCTGGCGGTGGTATACCAGCGCGCGGACGATGTCGTGGTGATGTACGCGGGCAATGTGGTGGAGACCGGCCCGGTGGCGGAGGTGTTCTCCCGCCCCCGCCACCCCTACACCAAGGGCTTGCTCGACTCGGTCCCCGAACACGCCGTCAGGGGCCGCCCGTTGCCCGCCGTACCGGGAAGTCCGCCCGAGCTCAGCGCGGTCCCGTCCGGCTGTGTCTTCCAGGCCAGATGTCCGCTGGCAAAGGAGCGCTGCGCCCAGGAGCGCCCCCGTCTGATGTCCGTCGGGGCCTCGCGTTCGGCCGCCTGTCACTTCTCCGAGGAGCTCGACCGTGCCTGAGACGCCCCTCACCGACGCCACCGCCACCGGCCCGCGTGCCGATGGCTCCGCCACTTCCCCGCCGCTGCTCGAGGTCCGCGGCGTGACCAAGTCGTTCGGCCATGGCCGCCGGCGCCTGACCGCGCTCGACGGCGTCGATGTGCGGGTCGAGCGCGGCCAGACGCTCGGGCTGGTGGGCGAGTCCGGATGCGGCAAGTCGACCCTGGCCAGAGTGGTGCTCGGGCTGGAGCGCCCGGACTCGGGCACGGTGCGCTTCGACGGCACCGATCCGTTCACCCTCAAGGGCAGGGAACTGCTGGCCTGGCGGCGCCGGGTGCAGATGGTGTTCCAGGACCCCTTCGCCTCGCTCAACGCCCGGATGTCCGCGGCCGACCTCATCGGCGAGCCGTGGCGCACCCACCGCGACATCGTGCCCACGGCACAGGCGCGGGAGCGACGGATCAGTGAGCTGCTGTCCCTCGTCGGACTGCGGGAGAGCGACGCCCACCGCTACCCGAACGAGTTCTCCGGCGGGCAGCGGCAGCGCATCGGCATCGCCCGCGCGCTGGCGCTGGACCCCGACCTCATCGTGTGCGACGAGCCGGTGTCCGCGCTCGACCTGTCGGTGCAGGCCCAAGTGCTCAATGTGCTCTCCGAGTTGCGGGAGCGGCTCGGTGTCTCCTACGTGTTCATCTCCCATGACCTCTCCGTGGTCAGGCATGTCTCCGACCGAGTGACCGTGATGTACCTGGGCAAGGTCATCGAGCACGGCCCCGCCGAGGACGTCTTCGACCGGCCGGTGCATCCCTACACCGCCGCCCTGATGTCCGCCGCGCCCACCCTCGACGTCTCCGGGCAGGCCCAGGACGACGAGATCCAGCTGCGCGGGGAGATCCCGTCCCCGTACGACATTCCGTCGGGCTGCCGGTTCCGCACCCGCTGCTGGAAGAGCGAGGCCCGGTGTGCCGAGCTCACTCCTCCTGTCGTGATCCGCGCCGGCACGGCGGACGCCGGGCGGGAGCCGCACGAGGGCCTGTGCCACTTCCCGCTGGGCGCCGGGCCGACGGAAGCATGAGCCCGCCGGAGTTCACCCTGCTCTTCATCACGGTGGCGGTCGGGGCGCTGCTCCAGGTCTCCATCGGCTTCGGGCTCGGCCTGCTGGCCGCCCCGGTGATCGCGATATTCGACCCGTCGCTCACCCCGGTGGTGGTCCTGCTGCTCGCCACCGGGGTCACGGCCGCGGTGCTGATGCTGGAGGGCGGCCACCTGGACCTGCGGGGCGCGGGGTGGGCGCTGGTCGGCCGGGTGCCGGGGGTGCTGGGCGGCGCGGCGCTGGTGGCCGTGCTGCCCGCCCGGTACCTCGCCCTCCTCGTGGCCGCGGTCGTCCTCACGGGCGTGGCGGTGAGCCTGCGCGGCTTCGTGCCCGCGCCGCGGCGGCGGTCGGTGCTGCTGGCCGGTCTGATGTCGGGGCTGATGGGCACGGCGACCGCCATCGGAGGACCGCCGATGGCCATGGTCTGGCAACGCCTGAGCGGACCGCGGCTGCGCGCCACGATGAGCGGGTTCTTCCTGGTCGGTTCGGTGATGAGTCTGGCCACCCTGGCGGCGACGGGGGCGGTGCACACGTACAGCCTGTGGCACACCGCCCTGCTGGCCCCGGCCGCGGCGATCGGGGTGCTGCTGGCCCGCCCGCTGTCGAGCCGGCTGGACATTCGGCGCACCAGGGCCGTCGCCATGGTGCTCGCGGTGGCGAGCGCGACCGTGCTGATGGTCCAGCAGTTCCTCTGAACCCGGCGGCACTTTTCCGTTGGAAGTCGGCACTGCCGCTTCTTCTTGCGCCCGAACAGCCCGTCTCTCGGGCGTGTTCGAGCTGCGGGACATCGACCCCTGGCGGCCGGCCCAGAGGGGCTACTCGGGGCGCTTGATCGTGGGTGCCGATCTCATGAGCCTCGCGGTGCGCCGCTGACCTGGGGAACGCGCAAGGGAACCGGGCCATCGGCCCGGTTCCCTCATCGGCGTATCCGGTCAGCTCTCCGCTGCCACGGGGACGGCGCGGCGCTGTCCGGTGACCTTGGAGGAGGGCAGCCGCCCGGCCTTGGAGGTGCCGGTCATCGTCTCGCCCTCGACCGTCATCGTGAACGCGAGGTTCAGTCGCATGGGCTTGGTGATGGTCTGACGCCAGATGAGCTGGTCACCGTCGAGCGCCACATCGGATAGCGGGACCTCCTCCCCCGCACCGTGGGCCGTACCGGTCAGGGTGCCGTCCTCGTCGCGGAGTTCGATCACGGCCTTGATCCGGCCGATGGGTGTGGAGATGGACAGATCCCAGGTGCCTTCGACGGAGTCTGCGACGGACATGGTGGTGTGCTTCCTTACGGTGGGTAGGGGCGGATGGCGGTGGGGCGGTGTGGTCACAGGGCGACGGGCGACGGCCCGTGGTGGCGCCAGGGGGTGCCACGGCGCTCGTAGGCGAACAGCTCCTCGACGGCGTGGGCGATCCGCGGCCCCAGTTCGCGCTCCAGCAGGTACAGGCCCAGATCGAGTCCGGAGGTGACACCGGCGCCGGTGACGAGGTCGCCGTCGTCGACGACCCGGGCCCTGATCGCGTTGACGCCGGTGGCATCCAGCATGTCCAGGCCCATGTGGTGGGTGGTGGCGTAGCGGCCCTCCAGCAGACCGGCCATGGCCAGCACGAGCGAGCCGCCGCACACCGTGGCGACGGTCACCTCCGGGCGGTCCATGGCGGCCTTCAGCAGCCCCGGCAGCCCGGTGTTCAGGGTGCGGCCGAGCAGGACGGGGATGAGCTCGCCCTCCCGCCACTCGCCCGGGTCCGCGTCCGCGTCGTGGTCGGGGACCTCGCCGGGCTCTCCGACCCGGCCGGCGGCACCGGGGACCACCACCAGGTCCGCCCTCGCCGGATCGAGTGCGGCCGTGGCGGGCAGCGGTACGCCGCCGACCCCGCTCACCACCTCACGCGGCCCCTCGGCGGACACCAGCTCCGCGCGCAGCGCTCCTCCGGAAGCCATGCCACCGGCGTGCAGCACTTCGTAGGGGGCGAGCACATCGAGGAGGTCGAAGCCCTCGAACAGGACGATCTGGGCGAGCATGAAAATGTTCCCTCACATGCGGTGATGGCCAGTCTGTCTGGCCCTTTTCCGACGCTATGCGAGGGCGGAAACGGCTCCCAGTGGCACGAGTGACATGGTTCAACGGGATCTCGCCAAGCGGCCCGGAGGGTGCGGGAAGGTGCCGCGATCAGGTGTCTCAGGCCACGTCGGGCGGCATGTTGTACGGCGTGACGACCTGGATGGGCGAGGGCAGGGAGGGGCCGTCGTCGGGGAGGGCTCCGTGGGCCCGCATGATGATCTGGCAGGCGCGGCGCATGTCCTGGCGCAGGTCGTGGTGGAGCACCGCGGACAGCCGGCGCTCGCGCAGCAGCCGGGTGTTGTCGTGGTCGAGGTCGTGGGCGATGAACACCTCGTAGCCGCGGCCGAGTTCCTCGAAGGCTTGGATCGTCGCGGTGTTGCCGCCGCCGATCGAGTAGACCGCCCGGATGTCCGGGTCGCGTCGCAGTGCCCGCAGGACCAGGTCGCGCTGGGTGGCGTCCAGGCCGTCGCTGTCGGTGACCTCCACGAGCGTGCGCCCGGGGTGTGCGTTGCGCAGCGCGCTGCGGAAGCCCATCTCGCGTTCCTCCTCACCGCGGAAGAAGCCCCGGCTGATGGTGGTGAGCACATTGCCGGGGCGGTCGCCGAGCCATTGGCCCATGAGGTACGCGGCGGTGGCTCCGGCGGCGCGGTTGTCGATGCCGACGTAGGCCCGGCGTGCGCTGCTGGGCAGGTCGGTCACCAGGGTCACCACCGGTAGCCCGAGGGCCGCCAGGCGGCCGACGGCTGCCGTGACCTCCGGGATGTCGGGCGCCTTCAGGACGATCCCCTGGCAGCCGCCGCGTTGGGCGACGCGGTCCAGCGTGGCGATCAGCTCCTCCACCGGACCGGTCTCGCGGAAGTGGAAGCGCGACCGCAGCACCGCCGGGCGCAGCGAGGGCAGCTCCGCCTCCAGGGCCGCGCGGACCGCCGAGGAGAAGCGCTCAGGGGCCTGCATCACGATGTCGATCATGAAGGTGCGGCCGCCGATGCGGACCTGGGTGCGCTGCCGGTCCAGGTCCTTGATGGCCTGGTGGACCTCCCGGGTGGTGCTCTCGCGCACCCCGCCCCGGTTGTTCAGCACCCGGTCGACGGTGGCCTCGCTCAGGCCCGCCTGCCGGGCGATCTCCCGGATGGGATACGGATGGGCCATCGGCGCGCCTCCCCGAGGGGTTTTTGATGGGCCGCTGAGGATTGCTCGATGCTCGGCCGATCACAACACTGACAGAAAGCCGCAGCCCACGGGAAGGATCGGTTAGCAATGCCCCTCATCGCTCCGAGGTCTCATGCCTGGTTCAGTGAGGCCGACTGCTCCCTCGAGGCCTTCCGCACCCTGGTCGAGCGGACCACCGACCCCGGCGACCACCCCGGTGCCGACGCCGTGGAGGGACACGTCCCCGTCTACGACGGCGACCGCCTGCGGGCCCGGGCCGCCACGGCGCCCGGCCGCCGGGAGGCGCAGGCGGAACTGGTCCACGCCCTGCTGGACGGCCCCGGCATCGTGGTGTTCAAGGGCGCCTTCCCCGACGCGTCGGTCCTGGACCGGGCCACCGAGGCGTTCACGGCGCTGATCGAGCGGGAACGGGCGGCGGGCCCCGCCCGCGGTGATCACTTCGCCAAGCCCGGCGCCAACGACCGGGTGTGGAACGCGCTGGAGAAGCTGGCCCTGAGCGCACCGGAGGTCTTCGCCGACTACTACGCCAACGACCTCATCGCCCTCGTGGCCACCGCCTGGCTCGGCCCCGGCTACCAGGTCACCTCACAGATCAACCAGGTCAACCCGGGCGGTGCGGCCCAGAGCGTGCACCGCGACTACCACCTCGGCTTCCTCTCCGAGGCGCGGGCCGCGGCCTATCCCGCCCATGTCCACCGGCTCTCCCCCGTGCTGACCCTGCAGGGCGCGGTCGCCCACTGCGCCATGCCGGTCGAGTCCGGCCCGACGCTCTACCTGCCGTACTCGCAAACGTACGAGCCCGGCTATCTGGCCTGGCGCCGCCCGGAGTTCATGGCCTACTTCGCCGAGCACCACGTCCAGCTGCCGCTGGAGGCGGGCGACGCGGTCTTCTTCAACCCCGCCCTCTTCCACGCCGCCGGACACAACCGCTCCACGGACATCCGGCGGATGGCGAACCTGCTGCAGATCTCCTCCGCCTTCGGCCGCGCCATGGAGACCGTCGACCGCGAGGCGGTGGCCAACGCGGTCTTCCCCGTACTACGGCGGCGCAAGGCCGAAGGCGCCACCGAGGACTGGCTGCACAACGTGGTCGCGGCCTGCGCCGAGGGCTATCCCTTCCCCACCAACCTCGACCTCGACCCGCCGGTCGGCGGCCTCGCCCCGGACTCCCAGGCCGACACCCTCCGGCGCGCCCTGGAGCGGGACTGGACCCCGGAGACCCTGCGTACGGAACTGCGGGCCGGCGCCGAGCGCCGCCAGAGCTGAAGGAGACGGACCGCTGATGGGACTGTTGCAGGACAAGATCGTCCTGGTCAACGGGGGCAGCCAGGGCATCGGCGCGGGCATCGTCCGCGCCGCCGCCCGCGAAGGGGCCACGGTGGCGTTCACCGGACGCCGCCCCGACGCCGGTGAGCAGCTGGCCGGGGAGCTCGCCGCCCGGGGAGCCACGGCCGCCTTCCTCCGCGCCGACCTGGCCGATCCCGCGCAGGCACGCGGCAGCGTGGAACAGGTGGTGGCGGCCCACGGCAGGATCGACTGCCTGGTCAACTCCGCCGGGCTCACCTCGCGCGGGACACTGCTGGACACCACCCCCGAGCTCTTCGACGCGCATGTCGCGATCAATCTGCGCGCCCCGTTCTTCGCGATGCAGGCCGCCGTCGCCGACATGGTGGCCAGAAAGGCCCCGGGCACCATCGTGAACATCATCTCCAACTGCGCACACGGCGGATATCCGTTCCTGGCACCGTACTCCGCCGCGAAAGCCGGGCTCGCGGGCCTGACCCGCAACGCCGCCCACGCCCACCGCTGGGACCGCGTCCGCGTCAACGGCCTCAACCTGGGCTGGACCGACACCGAGGGCGAGGACGCCATCCAGCGCGCCTTCCACGGCGCGGGCGACGACTGGCGCGAGGAGGCGGCCCGCGCCCAGCCGATGGGCAAGCTCGGCCAGGTCGACGAGATCGCCGATTTCGTCGTCCTCCTCCTCTCCGACCGCAGCGGGGTCGTCACCGGCTCGGTCATCGACTGGGACCAGAACGTCCTCGGCGGACTCGGCTGACCCGCCGCATCGCCAGAAGCAACACCCGCCCATAGGCCACACCCGCCCACAAGCCACACCACCCAAAGCCACACCGTCAGCACCCGCACCATCAGAAAGGGACACAACTCCCCATGCGTATCGGCATCATGGGTCTGGGCCGGATCGGCGCCTTCCACGCCGAGACCCTGTCCACGCTCGACGCGGTGGACTCCCTCGTGGTCACCGACCCGGTCGCCGCGGCCGCCGCCACCGCCGCCGAGCGCTTCGGCGCCCACGCGGTCGACTCGCCGGAGGCCGTACTCGCCGCCGGCGTGGACGGCGTCGTGATCGCCGCGGCCACCGACGCCCACCCCGAGCTCATCCTCGCCGCCGTGCGGGTGGGCGTACCGGTCTTCTGCGAGAAGCCCGTGGCGCGCACGATCGAGGAGAGCCTCGATGTCCTCCGCGCGGTGGAGGGCGGTGGGGTGGAGGTCCAGATCGGCTACAACCGGCGGTTCGACCCCGGGTACGTGGCCGCGCGGGCGGCGGTGGTCAGCGGTGAGCTCGGGCCGCTGCACACCGTGCGGTCCACCACCTTGGACCCCGAGCCGCCCCCGGCCGCCTATGTGGCCGTCTCCGGCGGTATCTTCCGCGACTGCGCCGTGCACGACTTCGACACCGTCCGCTGGATCACCGGCCGCGAGGTCACCGAGGTCTACGCGACCGGCGCCAACCGCGGCGCCGAGTACATCGCGGCCGCCGGAGACGTGGACACCGCCTCCGCCCTCCTCACCCTGGACGACGGCACCCTCGCCGTGGTCTCCAACACCCGCCACAACCCCCGCGGTTACGACGCCCGCCTGGAGCTCCACGGCATGACGGACAGCGTGGCCGCGGGCCTGGAGGACAGGCTGCCGCTGCGCTCCGTCGAACCGGGCGCCACCTTCCCCGGGGGCACACCGCACCACTTCTTCATGGACCGCTTCGCCGCCGCCTACCGGGCCGAGCTCACCGCCTTCACCGAGGTCGTGGCGGGCCTGCGGCCCTCCCCCTGCACCGTCGCCGACGCCGTCGAGGCCGGCTGGATCGCCGAGGCCTGCACGCTTTCGTTGCGCGAACACCGCCCCGTGACCATGGAAGAGGTACGCAAGGCATGACGACAGCCGAGCCGCTGCGCATCGGGGTCCTGGGCGCCGCCCGGATCTCCGAGCTCTCCCTCGTCGGCCCCGCCCGTGCGGGCGGCCAC
>NZ_JBHYVB010000033.1:59352-77496 GCF_042750115.1 Streptomyces sp. NPDC059455 | reverse complement strand
GACCGCGTCCAGCGCGGTCGTCACCGGCTGGAAGAAGGTCTCACCGCCGGCGGTGCAGTCACCGCTGCCGCCGGAGGTCAGGCCGATGGCCTGGCCGTCCGCGCTGAACAGCGGGCCGCCGCTGTCGCCGGGCTCCGCGCAGACATCGGTCTGGATGAGCCCGCTGACCGTGCCCTCGGGGTAGTTGACCGTCGCGTCGAGACCGGTGACCGAGCCGTCGTTCAGCCCGGTGGTGCTGCCCATGCGCTGCACCTGCTGGCCCACCGTGGCCTCGCCCGCCCCGACGATGTCCACGGACTGGTCGCCGGTGTTCACCGTGCTGGGGGCCTCGGTGTTGGCGTCGTCGTAGGTGACCAGCGCGAAGTCCCCGTCACCGGGGAAGGTGGCGTCCTGCACGGTGCCGATCGCCGCGCCGTTCTGCGAGTCCGACCACTGCTCGGCGGCCACGCCGCAGTGACCGGCGGTGAGGAACGCCGGGGCGCCGCTGTCCGTGGTGACGTTGAAGCCGAGCGAGCAGCGCGCGCCGCCGCCGAAGATGGCGTCGCCGCCCGCGACGAAGGGCTTGAACTCGCCCGTGGACTTCTTCAGGGTGGCCATGCCGTCGCCCAGCGACTTCACGGTGGACTCGAGGGTGTCCCACTTCGCCCCGGTGACCGTGGAGTCCGCGGTGACCCGCAGCTCATTGGTCTTGGGGTCCACCGACCAGGAGGTGCCCGGGATGGTCGCCTTGGTCTTGAGGGTCTTCGCGGCGGTCTGCAGCGCCTTGGTGCTGTTGTCGACCTTTCTGGCCACCGCCCCGGCGCTCTTGACCTGGACGTTCACATTGTTGTTGTCGCCGACGACATTGACGATGACCTGCTGCTTGTCCTTGTCGTAGTAGGCCCCGCCGAACGCCTCGCCCAGCTGCGAGGCGAGCTCCGCGGCGATGTCCGCTGCCGACGCGGCGTCCACCTTCTTGGGCTGGGCCGCCTCGGACTTGTCGTCCTGTGAGGCGTTGGCGTTGGGCAGGATGATCGCGGCTGCCGCCACGGCGGCGACCCCGGCCCCCGCGAACACGATCTTTCGCTTGGGTACCCGTTTATGGCTCAACTCATGACCTCCTGTTGGGGGGTTACGGGATCCGCTCATCCGCGACGAGCACGACCCGGCAGTGGATACGGGCGGCGCACGAGTTGCGTTCAGAGTGATTTAGGAGATCTTTACGGGGCCGCCTCCAGCAGCCCGGTCCCCGGCGGCCGCCGCGCGGTGACCGGGGCGGCGACCAACTCGCGCCACTCGGACGCCCGGTGGCAGGCGGCCGTGCGCCCCCGGCCCACCGGGGCGGGTACGGGCGCGGTGCGGCAGGCGTCGGTGACGAACGGGCAGCGGTGGGCGAAGACACAGCCCTCCCGAGCCGTCCACGCGGGCGGTTCGGCCGACGGGCGCAGCGCCGCCGCGCCCGGCCCGCCCTCGGCCCGTACGCTCGGCGCGGAGGCGATGAGCAGCGCGGTGTACGGATGCAGGGGCCGGCCGAACACCTCCCGTACCGGCCCCTGTTCCACCACCCGGCCGCGGTAGAGCACCGCCACCCGGTCGGCGATGCCCGCCAGCGAGCTGAGGTCGTGCGAGATGACCACGACCGCCATCCCGCGCTCGGTGCGCAGCCGGTCCAGCAGCCGCAGCACCCGGTTGCGGTTGGAGGCGTCCAGGGCGCTCACCGGCTCATCGGCGATCAGCAGCCGGGGCCGGGTGACGATCGCCCGCGCGAGCAGCACCCGCTGCCGCTGACCACCCGAGATCGCGCCCGGCAGCCGATCGCCGAGCCGCGCCGCGTCCAGACCCACCGTCTCCAGCGCCTCGGCCACGCGGGCGGCGATGTCCGTGTCGCCGAGGTCCCCCGCCACGGCGAGCGGCTCGGCCACGGCCCGCCGGACCGTAAGCTCAGGGTCCAGCGCCCGCAGCGGATCCTGGAACGCGTAACTCAGCTGCCCCGAACGGCGGAACGCGCGCAGCGCCCGCCCCCGCAGCCCGGAGATCTCGCGCCCGTCGAAGACCACCCGCCCCGAGCGCGGAGCGACGAGCCCCACGGCCGTACGCGCCAGCGTGGTCTTACCCGAGCCGGTCTCCCCGATGACCCCGACGATCTCCCCCTCGCCCACGGACAGCTCCACACCATCGAGGACCGGCCGCGCACCCCGCCGGCCGAAGGCCACGGTCAGCCCGGAGAGCTCCAGCAGCCCGCTCATACCGCCACCTCCCGGGTGGAGCGCGCACCGGCCCGCGACAGATCGAGCTCCTCGCCGCGGACACACCGCACCCGCCGCCCGTCGGCCGTCTCCCGCAGCGGCACCGGACCGCTGAGGCACTCGGGCGCGGCGAACGCGCAGCGATCGGCGAACCGGCAGCCCGGCAGCCGCGCGCCCACCTCGGGCGGCGCGCCGGGGATCACCTCCAGCTCGCGCCGCTCCCAGTCGCCGACGGTGGCCACGCGCAACAGCGCCTCGGTGTACGGATGCAGGGGGTCGTTCAGCACCCGCTCGGCCGGGCCGTCCTCGACCAGCTCCCCGGCGTAGGCCACCAGAACGCGGTCGCACACCTCGGCGATCACCGCCAGGTCATGGCTGACCAGCAGCAGCGCCAGATCCTGCTCGGCGCGCATCCGGGCCAGCAGCTCCAGGACCTCGGCCTGGACCACCACATCCAGCGCGGTGGTCGCCTCGTCGGCCACCAGCAGATCCGGTGCGCAGGCCACCGCCACGGCGATCAGCACACGCTGCAGCATCCCGCCGGACAGCTCGTGCGGATGGCGCCGGGCCACCTCGGCGGGGTCGTGCAGCCCGACGGCGGCGAACAGCTCGACGGCCCGCGCATCGGCCCGCGCCCGGTCAAGACCCGACTTCACCCGCAGCACCTCGGTCAGCTGACGCCCCACGGTCAGCGAGGGGTTGAGATACGAGGCGGGGTCCTGGAAGACGGCGCCCACCCGGGTGCCCCGTACCCGGTCCCACTCCCGGCGGGACAGCCCGGTCAGCGCCTCACCGGCCAGTGTGATCTCGCCCTCGGACACCGCGCAGCCCGCGGGCAGCAGCCCGAGCACCGACCGGCAGATGAGGGTCTTGCCGCTGCCCGACTCGCCGACCAGGCCGACGGCCTCACCGCGGCCCACGGTGAACGACACATCGCGTACGGCCGTCAGCCGCCCGGACGAGACGGTGACGCCGAGCCCCTCGACCGACAGCGCGGCCGACGGGTCAGTGGGCGCGCCGGGCGTGGTGGGGTCAGACGACGGGGAGTGCGGCATCGGCCCGCTCCTTGGTGGTGTCGGGGGATTCGGCGGTGGCGGCGGGGGACCCGGTGGCCGGGTCCGGAGCGCCGCCGGGCAGCAGTTCGTCCGCCCCGGCGTCCCGTACGGCGTCGGCCAGCAGATTGAGCGCACCGGCGGTGATGACGATCAGCGCGGCCGGGAACACCGGCGCCCAGATCTGCTGGGTGAGGAAGCCCAGATCGGTGGCGAGCATGCCGCCCCAGGTGGCGGCGGGCGGCTGCACACCGACCCCGAGGAAGGTCAGCGAGGAGACCACCAGCAGACAGGTGGCCAGCGCGTGGGCGGCCGTGACGATGACCGTCGGCAGGACCTTGCTCCAGATGTGGGTGCGCAGCACCCGCCCCACCGAGGCGCCGAACAGCTCGGCCGACTCCACGTACTGGGCGTGCCGCAGGCTCAAGCCGGCGGCGCGGGTCATCCGGAAGAACAGCGGGGCGTAGAGCACCCCGAGCGCCAGCATGGCCTGGTGCATCCCGTTGCCCAGCGCGCCCACCACCGCGATGGCGAACACGGTGAACGGCAGTGTCATCAGCGCGTCGACGGCGCGCTGCGCGAGCCACTCGCCGACCCGCCCCATCCACAGCGAGGCCAGCCCGGTCGGCACCCCCACCGCCATCGCGGCGGCCACCGCCTCCACGGCGCCCGCCACCGAGCGGCCACCGCCCTCCAGTAGCCGGCTGAGCACATCGCGGCCCAGGTAGTCGGTGCCCAGAAGATGGCCGGGGCCGGGCCCGCGCAGCATGTTCCGGGGGTTCTGGACCAGCGGGTCATGAGGGGCGAGCCAGCCGCCGAACGCCGCCAGCAGCGCGATGGCCAGCAGCACCAGCAGCGCCACCTTGGCGGAGGTCGGCCGCCACGCCCGTCGCAACGTCCTCATCCGCGCGTCACCTCCCGGCGCCGGGCGGCCGGATTCAGCGCGAGCAGCGCCGCGTTGACGGCCACATTGACCACCAGCACCACCGCGATGGTCACCAGCAGCGTCCCCTGGATCACCGGGATGTCGTGCTGCTCCGCCGACTGCAGGGTGAGCTGGGCGAGCCCGGGCAGCGCGAAGATCTGCTGGGTGACCACCGCACCGCCGAGCAGCATCGGCACGCTCATCCCGAGCGCCGTCAGCGCGGGTCCCGCGGCGTTGCGCAGGGCATGGCCCAGCACCACCCGCCGGGCGGGCAGTCCGCGCATCACCGCGCCCGTCACATAGTTCTCCCGCAACGTCCCCACCAGCGAGGTGCGCAGCTGACGGGCGATGGCGGCCGCGGCCTCCAGGCTCAGCGCGAACGCGGGCATCACGGTGTACCGCAGCCACTGCGCGGGGTCCATGTCCAGCGGTACATAGCCACCGGACGGCATCCACCCCAGCCTCAGCGAGAACACCGTGACCAGCGCGATGGCCACGACGAAACCGGGCAGGGTGCCGAGCAGCGCGCACAGCGCGGTGATGGCGCGGTCCAGCCGTCCGCCCGCCCTGAGCGCGGCGGCGACACCGGCGGCCCCGCCCAGCACCACGGCCATCAGCAGCGCGAGCCCGGCGATGGACAGATCCACCGGAATGGCCTGCCGGATGCTCGTCGCCACCGGGACCGTGGTGAACCACGAGCGGCCCAGGTCCCCGGTGAAGGCATGCCCGAGCCAGGACACGTACTGCTGCCACAGGGGCCGGTCGAGGCCGAACTGATGGTTCATCCGGGCGATGTCGGCGGGTGTCGCCGTCTCGCCGAGCACGGCCGCCGCCGGATTGGCCCCGGAGAGCGCGCCGAGACCGAAGGTCAGCGCGGAGGACAGCAGGAACACCGTGCCCGCCGTGGCGAGGACCCGGCCGAGCGAGCGCGGCAGCCGGGCCTGGCGTACGGCCTTCCGGCGGGTACGCGCGAGGTGTGCGGCGAGCGCGGTCATCCGGCCGTCACCCCCTCGAACCGCTGTACCACCGGGAGCGAGGGGATGGCGGAGACGGAGGACGTACGGGCGAGGGCGCGCGGCACCGTGTAGAGGAACACGTTCGGCATCGTGCGCACCGCCACCGCGGTGGCCGCCCGCAGCACCTGCGGATAGCGCGGCGACTCCAGCGGGGTGCGGCGCACCGCGGCCACGGCCGCGTCCAGTTCGGGCGTGGTACGGCGGGAGGGGTTCATCAGCCCCTCCGCGCCGAAGAGCACCTGCATCGCCTGCACCGGTGACTCCCGCCCGGCGAACTGGTCGATGTACAGGGCGCGCGAGTGCTGGACGTACACCACCTGCGACGTCCGTGCCTCGGGGATGACCTCGATCCGGGCCCGGAACCCGACCCGGTTCAGCTGGGCCTGCAGTTGCTCGGGCGCGCCCTGCGGCTGGGCGGTGGTGATGGTCACCTGGACGCCGTCGTGATACCCGGCCTCGCGGAGCAGCGCGCGCGCCCGCTCCGGATCGTGTTTGTACACGGCGCCGAGCGACGGGTCGAAGCCCGTGTAGCCGGGCGGGAAGGGCTGGTGGTCCACCTCGCCATGGCCGAACTGCTCGCTGTCCAGCAGGGCTTGGCGGTCCACGGCGTACTTCAGGGCCTTGAGGACGGCGGGGTCGTCGAAGGGCTTCATGGCGGTGTTCACATCCAGGACGCGCACCACCATCGACGGGATGAGCTGTACCGTGAATCCGGCCTCACGCGCCGCCTCGACCTGGCTGAACGGGATCTGGGCCACATTGAGCCGCCCGGACTGGAGCGCGGCGAGCGCCGTGGTCTCATCGGGCTTGGGAAACGCCTCGAAGCGTTCGACGGCGATGTGCTCGGCGTTCCAGTAGCCGGGGTCGCGGCGCAGGCTCGCCATGGAGTTCTGGGTGTACGACACCAGCCGGAACGGGCCGTGGCCGACCGGCCTGGTGGCCAGCCGCTCTTCGTCCTTCCCGAACGCGGTGGGGCTGACCACCATGCCGGTCTTCCCGGCCAGCAGCGCGGGCAACTGGTAGTCGGCCTCGGTGAGTTCGAGCACCACGGTGTGCGGGTCGGTGGCCCGTACCGTGTCGATCGTGGTCAGCTGGGAGGCGATCAGGGACTTGGGGTGGTTCTTGCCGCGCTCGAGGCTCTTCTTGACGGCCTCGGCGTTCACCGGTGTGCCGTCGGAGAACCGCAGGCCCCGGCGGAGGGTGAAGGTGAGCCGTCGGCCGTCGTGGGAGTAGTGCCAGGAGGAGGCGAGCGCGGGCTTGGCGCCGCCCTTGGCGTCGAGTTGGGTCAGCCCGGAGTAGACGAGCGACAGCAGATGGACATCCCAGCCCTTGGAGGAGAACACCGGGTCCCAGGTGGAGGGCAGATCCCAGCCCCAGCGCAGGGTCTCGCCCCCGCTGCCCGCGCCGGTGGTCGCCACCCCGCCGCAGGCGGCCAGCAGCAGGGAACCACTCGCCCCCAGGGCCAGCCCGAGAACGGAGCGCCGGTCCGGTGCGGGGGCCGGTGCGGGGCCCGGTGGCGGATCGGGCGGACGGCGGACGGGAGGAGGCGGGGCGGCGGAAGTCATGGCTGGACGTCGCCTTTCGTGGTGTCAACTGCCCTCGGACGGCGCGGATTTACGGCCGGTACGCGGCCGCACTCGTCAGCGAGGGCACGAGGAAAACGAGGGGGGACGAGCGATACGAGGCGCTCGGGACGCGGCGGATCGTCGCGGATCGCGGATCGCGGAACGGGAAAGGGGCGATCAGCGACAGATGGCGCTGGCGGTGCGCCGGAAGTCCACGTATCGGCACACCACACCGGGGTGCGTCGTCAGCATGTGCCCATGGTGCGGGGCGAGGGCCGGTGAGTCAATGGACACCTTTCGGTGTCTCATTCGCCAAGACGGCTACGACCTGGGGCTTTCCGATTCTCCGGCGGTGATGAGCGCCGGATGGGTGGTCGCCTCGTCCGGGTGCAGCCACAGCGGCCCGCCCGCCGTATCGACCCGTACGGCCGCGGGCGGGGGAGTGGTTCCGCCCGTCAGCAGGGACAGATCGGGCCCGGTCAGACTGCGGTACTTCGCCAGGGCCTCCCCGGGGCCGATCGGGGTCGCCTCCCAGAGCTGACGGGGAGCCACCGTGCGCAGCGCGGCGAGGTACTCGGGCATGCTCCGCCACCCCGGCGCGGCCACGCGCCCGCCCGGGCCGGAGAGCACCAGCGTGGGCAGCGCGTAACGCACCCCGTCGTCGGTTTCCTTCACGCCCGTGCCATGCGGCCCCGGGGCGTGGAAGGCATGCGCCTCCGGGATGGGGTCGCGGGCCTCGGCGTGGTCCCGCCGGACGGCCGCCGCCACCTCCGGATCGCCCGTCTCCGCGCCCAGCCGCCCCACATCGACACCGTCGAGACCGGTCAGCGCGTCCAGCACCCGCCCAGCCGTATCGGCCGGAGTGCCCAGCACGAACGTGGTCTCGCGCAGCCGCCGCAGCACCCGCTCCGCGGCCGTCGCGCCCTGCCGCTCGGCCGCCTTCGCGGCGAGCGAGGCCGGCCGGCTGGTGGCCGCCACCCAGCGCAGCCGGTGGGCGTAGGGCGCCCGCGTATGGCGGGCGATATCGGCGACATAGCGGCCGTACCAGGCGGTCTCGGCGGCCGGATCCGGTGCCGGATCGTCGTCCTCGTCGAAGAGGATGCCGAACACCCGGCGCCAGCGGGCCCGCCCCGCGGTGAGCGCCCGCAGCAGGCGGAACGCGGGCTCGGAGCCCCACGCCCACGGGCAGGCCGGATCGGTGTACTCCACGATCTCGACGGCCCCGTCGCCGTCCGCCTCGGGGTGCCGGAGGCGGTCAGGGCGTACGGACGTCATGCGGCCAGCCGCTCGCGGACCAGATCGCTCAGGGCGGTGGAGGTCAGCACCTGGCGCACATGCGCCTCCATCCCGCGCCACACCCCGGGCAGCCCGGCCGCCGGGCCGCGGTAGCCGAGGTCGTCCAGCCGCTCGCCGCGCAGCGTCAGGAACGCCCCGTCCACCGCGAGCACGATGTCCGCGAGCGTGGTCTCGGCGGGGTCGCGGGCGAGCCAGTAGCCGCCCTCGCAGCCGCGCTGGCTGCGCACCAGACCGGCCTGGCGCAGATCGCGGAAGACGGCCTTGAGGAACCGGAAGGGGATGTCCTGGGAGGTCGCTATCGCCTCACATGTGAGCGGCCTGCCGGGGTCCGCGGCCAGCTCCGCCAGCGCCCGGACCGCGTAGTCCGCCTTCGCCGAGATCTGCATACGGCCATTATGCAGCGTGGATTTCGGGGTGTTGTGCCTGGTGAGCGAAAGGACACCGGTTGACATCCATTACCGGTGCTTTCTACGGTCGGTGGCATGACGACGCCCGGCGGCGACCCCGCGCAGCAGCACGACGCGTTCCATCCGCATCTGAAGGCCACCGCCCCCGACGGTCCGTCGCGGTCGCGTGTGCACCACATCCACACCGAGGACGTCGACCCCGGCACCGCCCAGACCGAGGGCATGCGGCGGTTCGCCGCGATCAGCGGCCAGTCGGTGGGGTCCGAGCGGCTCTGGATGGGCCAGACCCATGTGGCGCCGGACACCGCCTCCGCCAACCACCACCACGGCGACTCCGAGACGGCCATCTTCGTGGTGCGGGGCCACCCCGAGTTCGTCTTCGCCGAGGAGCGGGACGGACACGTCGAGGAGGTCCGGCTGCGCACCCGGCCGGGTGACTACGTCTTCGTACCGCCCCATGTGCCGCACCGGGAGGAGAACCCGGACCCCGACGACGAGGCGGTGGTGGTCATCGCCCGCAGCACCCAGGAGGCCATCGTGGTCAACCTGCCGGAGCTGTATGTGCTGGAGGGCGGGGAGTAACCGGCCGCGTGCACGGATGGCCGCATCGGACCGGCCGGCCATGCATCCGCCCGGCGCTCGTGGGTAGTCGCCTCTGCTGTGCCCCCTTCATCGACGAAAGGAGTGGCATCGTGAGCGACGACCGGCGACCGGAGGAGCGCGAGGAGCGGGGCGGGATCCCCAGGGACCTCCCCGACCAGCAGGCGCAGGACGGGCCCGACCACCTGGATGTGGCGGGCGACGGGCATGAGCCGGACGAGGTGGACGACATCCCCGAGACGGACGAGTCCGGCACCGGACGGCGGGGGAGGCCGCAGACCGGGAGTGTGCACCCCGAGCAGCCCGTCCCGGACGAGCCCTCGGGGTGAACGCCCCGGGTGCCCCCGGGGGCGGGTCAGGTGCCGGCGGGGCGGGCGCGGACATGGATGCGCTCGCCCTGCGCCCCGAACAGGGAGAGGAACTCCACCGGCTGGTCCCCGGCGTTGGCGAAGCCATGGGGGGTGCGGGTGTCGAATTCGGCGGCCTCACCGGCCGCGAGCACCAGATCGTGCTCGCCCAGCGCCAGCCGTAGCCGCCCGGAGAGCACATAGAGCCACTCATAGCCCTCGTGCACCCGCTGCTCCAGGGGTTCATCGCTCCTGTCCTGCGGCCGGGGCGGCATGATCTGCTTGTACGCGTGCAGCCCGCCCAGATAGCGGGTGAGCGGAACGAACGTCTGGCCTTGCCGGGTGAACGGTCGTGGATGGACGCGGGGATCCCCGGTGGCCGGCGCCCCCACCAGCTCGTCCAGCTGCACTCCGTACGCCTTGGCCAGCGGCAGCAGCAGCTCCAGGGTCGGCTTGCGCTGCCCCGACTCCAGCCGCGACAGGGTGCTCAGCGAGATGCCCGTGGACTCGCTGAGCTGGGAGAGGGTGGTGCCACGGGTGCGCCGCAGCGCCCGCAGCCGGGGTCCTACGGCGGTCAGCACCTCGGTGAGGTCTTCGTCAGCCATACCTTCATTTGCCACCCCGGCAAAGAAGTTTGTCAAGTGGCCACGGCCGGACGCACCCTCTTGACCCAACGAAGGGAGCGCATCCGACATGACCACCAAGCCGCACGACATCTCGCCCGACACCACGCACGGGGAGTTCTGGGACAACTTCTACAGCGCCGAGGACCGCGTCTGGAGCGGCAGGCCCAACGCCGCCTTGGTGCGCGAGGTCACCGGGCTGACCCCCGGCCACGCACTGGATCTGGGCTGTGGCGAGGGCGCCGACGCCATCTGGCTCGCCCGGCGGGGCTGGCGGGTCACCGCCGTCGACGTCTCCCAGGTGGCCCTGGACCGCGGCGCCGGACACGCGGCGTCGGAAGGTGTCGGCGACCGTATCGAATGGCAGCCGCACGACCTGTCCGTGTCCTTCCCGGCCGGCACCTTCGACCTGGTCTCCACCTACTTCCTCCACTCCTGGCTCGAACTGCCCCGGGAGCGGATCCTGCGCAGCGCCGCGGGCGCCGTCGCACCGGGCGGAGTGCTGCTCATCACCGGGCACGCCGGATTCCCGTCCTGGGCGACGGACCCCGATCCGGACATCCACTTCCCCACCCCCGAGGAGGTGCTCGCCGGGCTGGAGCTCGCGGACGGGGAGTGGGACGTCCTCGTCAGCGCGGCCCACGAGGAGAAGATGACCGACCCCGAGGGAAAGCCGGCCACCCGCACCGACAACACCGTCAAGGTCCGCCGCCGCTGACGGCGATTCCCGCTCGCCGAAGAGGAAGCGCCTCGCCGCCCTCAGGAAGCGGCTGATGAACCGGTGCGCCGGAACGCCCAGTCCATGCGTGGCTCCACCAGAGCGCGCAGGACCCGTCGCACCGGTTCCGTGCACAATACGGTGATCATGAGCACCGCGGCCGCCGTGACGGTGAGCTCCCCGAGCGGGGTGTGCAGCCACGGATGGTCGTACCAGTCCCAGAAACGGGACGACTTGATGATGAAGCCGTGCAGCAGATAGCCGTACAGCGTCCCCGAGCCGAGCGCGGTGAACCAGGTCCTGCGCCCCGGCACCCAGGCCAGGAAGCAGGCCGTCAGCACCAGCGCCAGACCGAAGAGGGCGGGCGTGGTGAGCAGACCGGCCCAGGACGGTACGCCGTCCAGCTTGGCGACGCTCTTGCGGTGGTAGAACCACTCCGCGTCCATCCAGGGCGCCACCGCGTACGCCGTGCACAGGGCGAAGGCCGCCACCGGAAGGGCGACCAGCCGGGCCCGCCGGGTCCGCAGCCGGGTGAAGTGGTCCGGGCGCAGGGTGAGCCCGACCACGAAGAACGGGAGGAACGCCAGCACCCGCTGGAGACCGAGATCCCCGCCCGCCTCCGGTGAGATCGAGGCCAGCGCGGCCACCGCCAGCGCGACCGGCACCGGATGGCGCAGCGCCAGCCACAGCGGGGTGGTGACCCGCCAGATGAACAGCGCGGCCAGGAACCACATCACATACCAGGGGTCGAGCAGGCTGATCGGATAGCCCGGATCGTCCTGTGCCCAGCGGTAGAAGAGCGTGTACGCCACCTCGAAGACCAGGTACGGCACGACGACACCCGTGAGCAGCCGCTTCACCCGCCCCGGCGCCATGTCGAAACTCCGCGAGAAGTAGCCCGATATGAGGGCGAACGCGGGCATGTGGAAGGCGTACACCATCAGGTAGATCGCGGTGGCCGACCGGCTGCCGTAGGTGAGCGGCTCCCATGTGTGGCCGCACGCCACCAGCACGATGGTGAGGTACTTCGCGTTGTCGAAGTACGGGTCGCGCGTCCGGCCTCCGGACGCGCCGCCATCGCGCGGCCGTGGCACGGCCGGTGGTGTGGTCACACGGGCGGCGGTCTCCTGCTGCACAGATTCTCCCGGACACCTTTGATCGAGCCGACAATCGAATCCTGGTCGTCTGCCCCGCTCTGCTCCTCTCATGCGGCCCAGGACTCGGATCCCAGTACGTGCGGCCCGGCCGCGGCGTTCACCGGCGGGCGGCACGTCCCGGGGATCCCCCGATCGCCTCGGCCTTCCTCCTCAGGACACGGGGAGCCGGCTGAGCGAGGTGAGCTCGGCGTGTGCGGAGGCGAACAGCAGGGCGACGGCCAGGGCGCCCGGGTCGGGGACGCCGCGCGAGTGGTCGCCGGTGTAGCTGGCGCGCCCGCGGCGGGCGCGCAGATCGGTCGTGGAGCGGGCGCCCCGATGGGCCGCCATCGCGGCCACATGGAGCGCGTGCGCGGGGTCGGCGGTGGGTTCGCAGGAGGCCAGGGCCCGCGCGGCGGGGACGAGGGCGTCCACCATCGTCTTGTCGCCCACCTCGGCCTCGCCGACCCGCTGGATCGCGGCCGCGCCCGCGGCGGTGCCGAGGGCCAGCGCCGCGGTCCCGGGCGGGTCGGCGGCCATCCCCAGCGCGTCGGCGAGCTCCTGGAAGAGCAGCCCGAACAGGGGGCCGCTGGTGCCGCCGACGTCGTCGAGGAAGACCCGCGCGGCGGCGTCCAGCGGCGCGTCCGGCCCCCGCCGGTCCCGCTCGCCGTTCCCCGCGCCCGCCGCCAGGGCGTCCAGCGCGCGGCGGACACCGTCCATCCCGGTGACCAGATTGGCGCCGAAGTCCCCGTCGCCCGCCTTCTGGTCGAGCGCGGTGAGCTCGGGCTCCACGGAGCGTACGGTGGCGGCGAACCGTGTCATCCAGTTCATGACGGCGGTGTGGGTGAGGCCCTTGGGGCCGGGCTGGTCGGGCATGAGCGGGGCAACTCCTCGGGGCGGTAACGGGGGCTCGGGGGCCGGACGGATCACAGGGGCCAGGCGGGGGTGCGGGCGGGGGCGTCCCACAGCCGCAGCGCCTCCGCGTCGGTGGCGAACAGGGTCAGCGAGAAGCCCCGCATGTCCAGGGCGCTCACGAAGGTGCCGGTCAGGGACCGGTCGAGGCCGACACCGCGGTCGTCCAGGGCCTTGGCGACCGCGTGGCGGATGCCGTACAGCTCCAGCGAGGTGATCGAGCCCAGCCCGTTGACCAGGGCGAGCACCCGTGTCCCGATGCTGTCGGGCAGCGCGGCCAGCAGCTGGTCGGTCATGGTCTCGACCAGCTTGCCCAGCGGTGCGTGCGGGGTGGTCCCCTCGGCCCGCTCTCCGTGGATGCCGACCCCGAACTCCAGGACGTTGTCGGGCAGGGTGAAGGCCGGAGTCCCGGACTGGGGCGTGGTGTGGGCGGCCGCGGCTACGGCGAGGCTGCGGGCCCGCCGGGTCACATCGGTGCCGAGCGCCACCAGGTCCTCCAGGCCGCGCCCCTCGTCGGCGGCGGCGCCCAGGATCTTCTCGACGATCAGGGTGGCGCCGGTGCCGCGGCGGCCGACCGCGATGTCGTCCGAGTCGGTGGCGAGGTCGTCGTCGATGAGGAGACGGGCGCAGCGGATGCCCTCGTGGGCGAGGCGCTCGGCGGCGATGCCGAAGTTGATGCGGTCGCCGGTGTAGTTCTTGACGATGTGCAGCACCCCGTCGGCCCGTGCGACGGCCCGGCTGGCCTCGAAGATCTGCCGGTTGTGGGGCGAGGCGAAGATCCGCCCGGGGCAGGCGGCGTCCAGCATCCCCGTACCGAGGAAGCCGGAGTGCAGCGGTTCATGGCCGGAGCCGCCGCCCGAGACCAGCCCGACGCGGCGAGTGGGCGCGGTGTGGCGGGTGCGGAAGTATCCGTGGTCGGGGTTGTAGGCGACGAGATCGGCATGGGCGGCGGCGAAGCCCGCGAGCGCGTCGGGAACGAGAGACTCGGGTGAGTCGCGGAAGTACTGGGGCATGATCTCGGCTCCCTGGGCGAGTGGGGCGGACGGGTGGGCTCGGCGGGCGAGCGCCGTCTCGGCGGTACGAGGGCTCAGGCACAGATAGTCGCCGCGACCCGGCGGCAGGGTGCTCAGGCTGGACAGCAGCGGGACCCCAACGGCCTACTGGCATACGCCGGTCGGGTAGTGACGGAGGCGGCCGGGGAGGGCTCGGCTCGTGTCCCGACGTGGCGGTGGAGAGGAAATCGTGTGCCGAGGGGGAGGGGCGGGGTAGGGATCGGCGGACACCCGGCACCACCCACAAGGAGTCACCCATGTCCCTCGATGACTTCGAGCGCCACCCCCTGCTGTTCGGCCCCAGCCCGGTCCACCCCCTGGACCGGCTGAGCGAGCGTCTCGGCGGGGCGCGCGTCTGGGCCAAGCGCGAGGACTGCAACAGCGGACTGGCCTTCGGCGGCAACAAGACCCGCAAGCTGGAGTACCTCGTCCCCGACGCGCTCCGGAAGGGCGCGGACACCCTGGTGAGCATCGGCGGTGTGCAGTCCAACCACACCCGCCAGGTCGCCGCGGTGGCGGCGAAGCTGGGGCTGAAGGCCGTCCTGGTGCAGGAGAGCTGGGTGGACTGGCCCGACTCCGTGAATGACAAGGTGGGCAACATCCTGCTCTCCCGGATCATGGGCGCGCGGGTGAGGCTGGTCGACGCCGGGTTCGGCATCGGCTTCAAGGACAGCTGGAGCCAGGCTCTGGAGGACGTCCGCGCGGCGGGCGGCACGCCGTATCCGATCCCCGCCGGGGCCTCCGACCATCCGCTGGGCGGGCTCGGCTTCGCCAACTGGGCGCGGGAGGTCCAGGAACAGGAGCGGGAGCTGGGGGTCTTCTTCGACACCATCGTGGTGTGCAGCGTCACCGGCTCCACCCAGGCGGGCATGATCGCGGGCTTCGCGGGCCAGGACCGCCCCCGCCGGGTCCTGGGCATCGACGCCTCCGCCAAACTGGCCGAGACCCGTGCCCAGGTGGAGAAGATCGCACGCGAGACCGCCGGGCTGATCGGCCTCGGCCGGGAGCTGCGCGATGAGGAGATCACCGTGCTGGAGGGCTGGGCCGGGGACCTCTACGGCGTCCCGGTCGACTCCACTCTCGAGGCGATCCGGCTCACCGGAAGCCTCGAAGGAGTGATCCTCGACCCGGTCTACGAGGGCAAGTCCATGGCCGGGCTCATCGACCTCGTCCGCGACGGCGACATACCCAAGGACTCCAACGTGCTCTACGCCCACCTCGGCGGCCAGCCCGCGCTCAACGCCTACAGCGGCGCCTTCGGCTGAGAAGTCCGCTGAGAAGTCGGCCGAGAAGTCCGCGCCCTCCGACGGCCCGCGCGGGGTGGCGGATGTGGTGTGAACGTCAGCTCGGTGGCCGGCCGGGTGGCACGGCCCGGCAACGGCGGCTACTCGGCCACCGAACACGCGGTGGGCGCCATGAGCGAGGCCATGCGCCAGGAGGTGACCGCCCGCGGTGTCCGGGTGGGGCTGATCGAACCGGCCCGGTGCCCCGGCCGGGGGCGGTACCGGTCCCGGGCACTTCGTGAAAGCGCGGCCCCGTCCCGGCCGTGCCTCGGCCCTCGCGGAAGCCTGTGCGGAAGCCTGCGCGAGGGATTTACAACGTTGGAAATTCTCTCTAGCGTTGCGCCACGCATGGCCCGGGTCCCTCCCCCCTTCACCACTCCTCCCGAGGGAGCGTGCATGACCACGCCGCACCGAAGACGCATCCTGCCCACCCTGCTGACCCTCCTGGCCGTCCTGGGCTCGCTCCTGGCCGTTCAGGCACCCCCGGCCGCGGCCGCCTCCGGGACGCTGCTGCGCGACGGCACCGGCCTCTACCCCCGCGCCCTGCGCCTCCAGCACAACGGCGCCGCCAACGGCCGCGTCCTCGCCTCAGTGGTCACCTTCCGCGGCTCGGACGGGCTCGGTGCCATCTACGAGAGCGCCGACGACGGCGCCACCTTCCGGCAGGTGGGCGAGGTGGCCGACCCCGAGGCGTCCGGTGGACAGGGCGAATGCTGCGCCACCCTGTACGAACTGCCGCGAGCCGTCGGCGCCATGCCCGCGGGGACCCTGCTGTGGGCGGCCTCCATCGGCCAGGACGAGCCGGATCGCCGGATGGCCATCCGGGTCTTCCGCAGCAACGACCAGGGCCGCACCTGGTCCTATCTGTCCACCGTGGCCACCGCCCCCAACGCCAAGGGACTGTGGGAGCCGGAGTTCTCCATCGACTCCAGCGGACGGTTGGTGGCCCACTACTCGGACGAGACCGACCCCGCGCACAGCCAGAAGCTGGTCGCCGCCCGCAGCGCGAACGGGATCACCTGGACGGGCCACCACGCCACCGTCGCCAGCAATCTCGCCTCCGACCGGCCCGGTATGCCCATCGTGCGCAAACTGCCCGACGGCCAGTACTTCATGGCCTACGAGATCTGCGCCGCCCAGGGGCAGTACTCATGCGTGGTCCACTACCGGACCTCGTGGGACGGCTGGAACTGGGGCGACCCCGCCCACCTCGGTTACCGGCCCGAGACCGCCGACGGAAAGTACTTCACCCACACCCCGAACCTCGTCTGGGCCCCTGAGCCCGGAAATCCCCGGGGCAAGCTGTTCCTCATCGGCCAGGTCCTGAACAACGCCGACGGCACCACCGCCACCGGCAGCGGTGCCACCGTCTGGACCAACGGCAACGGCGGCACCGGAGCCTGGCGTTCGATCTCCGCACCGGTGCGGGTGGATTCCAAGGTGGTCGACTGGTGCCCCAACTACAGCTCGGCGCTGCTGCCCTCGGCGGACGGCAGCCGAGTGCTGGAGATCGCCACGGACTACGTGGGCACCGTGTGCAAGCCGTTCTACGCCACCGGGGGGAGCTGACCCGGTGAACTCCCGCTGATCGGCGTGGCGTTCACCCGGTCGCGGATCCCCCGTCCGGCCGTTCGGGGCCGGCGCCCAGTATGGTGCGTACGACCGTCTCCACCAGGGCGTCGGCCTCGGCGCGCGTCGGGGTGCCGAGGCGTTCGTCGAGCAGCAGTGTGCTCAGCCCGTGGACGAGGGCCCAGATCCCGATCCGCAGTGGCTCGCGCCGCTCCGCTTCCGCGATGGCCGCGATGCGCTCCGCCACGATGGCGATCGCGGCGTCGGAGGCGGCGATGGTGTCGGGGTGGCTGCTGCACGCCTGCCCGAACATCAGGCGGTACACCCCGGGGTGGTCCAGTGCGTAGTCGACCGCCGCGCACGCCATGGCGATGACCTCCGCGTCGGGGGCCTTCCCGGGGGCGACCGCGGCGAGGCGTTCGCCCAGCTCCGTGAAGCCCCGGGTGGCGAGGGCGGCGAGCAGCGCCTCCTTGTCGCGGTAGTGGCGGTAGGGGGCGTTCGGGGAGACCCCGGCGTGCCGGGCGACCGCGCGCAGCGACAGCTCGCCCGGGCCCCCGGTGTTGAGGAGTGCCAGAGCGGAGTCCAGCAGGGCCGCTCGCAGATCCCCGTGGTGGTATCCCGAGCCAATGGATGTTGACAGTGTCCACACCTCCATCCTTCAATGTGGGCATCGTACACATCGATGCGGGCCGGTCCATGGGGACGCGGCCCGCGCACAGGAGCGCCCGATGACCGAACGACTCGCCCTGCCCGCTCAACGCCCCTGGCTATGCCTGTGGGGCGGAGCCGCGGCGTCCTTGCTGTCCGTCGGCGGCCGGTTCGACGTGCCCCTGGCCGCATGGGTGGCGCCGCTGCTCCTCCTCCGTTTCCTGCGCCACACCCGCCCGCTCGTGGCCCTGCCCGCGGTGTTCGCCGTCACGGTGGCGTCGGCCGCGCTGTGGATGGCCGAACTCGCCGTGCCCATCACCTGGCTCACCTTCCTGGGCGATGTGGCCTTCGGAATGGCCTACGGTCTGCCGTATGTGGTCGACCGGCTGCTCGGCCCGCGCGCCGGCACCCTCGGCAGGGTGCTGCTGTTCCCGGCCGCGGCCATGTCCGTGGAATTCCTCCTCGGCACGTACGGCCCGTTCGGCACCGCATACGGCATGCGGGCCGCGTCCCAGCACGCGAGCACCGCACTGCTGCAGATCACCGCGCTGACCGGGCCCTACGTCATCGCCTTCGTCATCGGGGCGGGAGCGACGATCGGCAATCTGGTCTGGGAGCGCGGGCTGCGGCCCGCGCTGCGCCGGGCCGCCGTCTACGCCGCGGCCGTCGCGCTGATCGTCGTCGGCGGACAGCTCCGCATGATGTCCACCGACACCGGCGGCGACACCCTCAAGGTGGCCGGCGGGAAACCCAGGCGCCCCGCCATCGACCCC
>NZ_JBHYVB010000033.1:46854-59342 GCF_042750115.1 Streptomyces sp. NPDC059455 | reverse complement strand
GGCCACACCGTCCGGGGCGCGGGTGAAACCCCGCCCCGGGCGCCCATCCCCCCCGTGACGGCGGTGCACGGCGCCTCCCGGCTCGCCGTCACCGACCCGCGCCGCGTCGACCGGGCCGATGTGCGCCGGGCCATGCGACCGCTCCTCGACGACCTCTTCCGCCAGACCGCCCGGGCGGCCGCGGCCGGTGCGCGGATCGTCGTCTGGTCGGAGAACGCCGCGCGGGTGGCCGACGAGGACCACCGCACGTACCTGCGGCAGGCATCGGCGACAGCGGACGCGCACAACGTCTATCTCCTGGTGGCCGACCTGACCTATCTGCCGGACGCACCCCACGGCAGGGACGAGACCCATCTCTTCGGCCCCGACGGCAGGAAGCTGTGGGACTACGAGAAGGCCCGGCCCATCCCCGGGCTCGAGATCTACACACCCGGCGACGGCCACGTGCCCGTCGTCGACACCCCGTACGGCCGGCTGGCGAACGTCATCTGCTACGACGCCGACTTTCCGGCGGGCAATCACATCGACGCCGACATCGTCTTCGTCCCCGGCGGCGACTGGCCCGAGATGGGGCGCACCCACACCGCCATGGCCGGGCTGCGCGCGATCGAGAACGGCTACGCGCTGGTCCGGCAGGACTTCAACGGCCAGTCCAGCGCCTACGACGCCACCGGACGGCTGCTGTCCACGCAGGACACCACCACCGACGCGGGCGTCTGGTACGCCGACGTTCCCGTCCACGGTTCGCGCACCCCGTACTCCCGCACGGGCGACCTCGTCTCCTGGGGCGTGCTCGCCGGCACCATGGCCGCGGCGGTGGTCCTCGCCAGGCGCACCCGGCGCCACCCCGCTCCGCCATCCGGGTCCGCCTCCTCCGCGCGGGCGTCCGCCGTTGGCCCGGGCAGGTGACGGACACCGGCCGGGCCATGACCCGAACGCCGTACGGCGGTGGCCGGGGGAGCGTACCCAGGACATGTGCCAAGGCGTGCGGACCCCACCCCGTACGGCCGTTGCACCGCACCCCAAGCCACGCCGCTGACCTGCACCGACGGCCGCGGCGGTGGCGGGGTGGCGGGGCCTCGCGCGGTCGGAGGGCGAGCGGCGGGAGCCACTTTCCGATCTGCCGGACGCCCGCCATCCGGCCGACGGCACGGGCCGTGTGGGTGCTCGACCTGCCTCGCCCCGGATGACAGCGTGGCCGACATGGAGCACAGCCCAGGACCGCAAAACGTGCGCGCGAGGCTGCTGCTGGCCAGCGCCACCATGCTCTTCGTCGAGCTGGCGCTGATCCGGTGGACCGGCGCCAATATCGTCCATCTGAGCTATTTCTCGAACTTCATCCTCTTGGGCTCGTTCCTCGGGATCGGCCTGGGATTCCTGCTGCCCGCCGGCCGTGGGCAGTGGCTGACCCGCTGGACGCCCGTCCCGCTCGCCGTTCTCGTCGTCCTGGTGCGCGAGTTCCCCGTGCAGGTGCGGCAGACCAGCGGCGAGGTCATCTACTTCACCGCCGTGAAGACCACCGGCCTGCCCCAGTGGGTGACCCTGCCGGTGCTCTTCGGGCTGACGGCGCTGATCATGATGGCCATCGGGAAAATGACGGCCGATCAGTTCCGTCGGCTGCCGTCGTTGGAGGCGTACCGCTTCGACCTGCTGGGCTCGCTCACCGGCTCGGTGTCCTTCGCGCTGCTGTCGTGGCTGCGCGCACCCTCGGTGGTGTGGGGGGTGATCGCCGCGGCGGCGCTGCTGACCCTCGGCGGCCGCCGCAACACCATCAGATACGCGGTGCCGCTCGCGCTGATGGTGGCCATCCTGGCGCTGGAGACGGCGGCCAGCGGTATCTCCTGGTCCCCGTACTACAAGATCGAGGTCACCCGGCCGACCTCCGGCAGCCGGGACTACAAGATCTCCGCCAATGGCGTACCGCATCAGTCCATCGCCCCGCTGAAGGTGCTCAGACGCCCCGACTCCCCGTACGAGCGGCCCTACCGCGAGACCCCACGCAACTCCCACCGCCGAGTGCTGGTCATCGGGGCGGGCAACGGCAACGACGTGGCGATGGCGCTCGCCCACGGCGCCCGGCGGGTGGACGCGGTGGAGATCGACCCCCGGCTGCAGGAGATCGGCGCGTCACTGCACCCGGCCCGACCCTACGACAACCCCCGGGTGCACGTGCACATCAACGACGGCCGGGCCTTCCTCGAGCGCACCAAGACCCGCTACGACCTGGTCGTCCTCGCCCTGCCGGACTCCCTGACCCTGGTGTCCGGCGCGAGCAACCTGCGCCTGGAGAGCTATCTGTTCACCCGGCAGGCGTTCGAGGCGGCACACCGCCACCTCGCCCCCGGCGGCGCGTTCGCCATGTACAACTACTACCGGCAGAACTGGCTCATCGACCGGTTCGGCTCCACGCTCACCTCCGTCTTCGGCCACGCCCCCTGCATCACCCACTACGGAGGGAAGAAGGCGGCCATCCTGGTGGCCGGTGTCACCTCCAGCGACCAGTCCTGCACCGCCTCCGCGTGGCGCCCCTCCGGCCCGGTGCCCTCGGCCGCCGGTGACGACCACCCCTTCCCATATCTGCTGCACCGCACCATCCCCACCCTCTACATCGGGGTGCTGGGCGCGATCCTGCTGGTGACGCTGGTGTCGGTGCGGCTGACCGGGGTCCGGCTGAGGCGCACCGCCCGCTACGTGGACATGTTCCTGCTCGGTGCGGCGTTCATGCTGCTGGAGACCAAGAACGTGATCGGGTTCGCCCTCTACTTCGGCACCACCTGGCTGGTCAACGCGATGGTCTTCGCGGGGGTGCTGCTCGCCGTGCTGTGCGCGGTGGAGGTCCGGCGCAGGCTGCGCCGGGTCAATCAGCTGGTGCTGCAACTGATGCTGTTCGCCAGCCTCGCCATCGCCTGGCTGGTCCCGTCCCATGTGGTGCTGGGGCTGCCCTTCGCCCCCCGGCTGGCCGCCGCGATCGCGCTGGCCTTCGCCCCCATCTTCTGCGCCAACCTCATCTTCTCCGACCGGCTGGCGGCGGCCGCCGACCCCACGTCGGCGTTCGGCGCCAATCTGCTGGGCTCCCTGTTCGGCGGCACCCTGGAGTATCTGGCCCTGCTCACGGGCTATCAGGCGCTGCTGCTGGTGGTGGCCGTGCTGTACGCGGGTGCCTGTGTGGCCATGCGCTTCACCCGCCGTGGCCCCGGCGACGTCGCCACCCAGGAACCCCTCACCGTGCAGACGGCGCCACGCCCCTGAGCGCTCCTTCCCCAGCCGCCCCCGGCCGCCTTCCGGCCGGGGGGGGCCGCGCGCGGGGGGCGTGGGGGGGGTGGCGTGGGCGGTTGGGGGTGTGGGTGTGTGTGCGGGGGGGGGCCGGTTGGGGGGGGGGGGGGGGATCGGGCGCCGCGCAAGTTGGGGGCGGCCCCCGTGGGGGTCTCACCCCCGCGGCGCGGCGGCGGCCGCGCGCGTGACGCGGGCCGCCGAATTCCTGGCGCGGGCCGCCGTGGTCACTCGAACATGACGTAGTCCGGGCGTGGCCGCAGGGCCAGCACCTCCTCCGGGGTCATCAGCCGGCTCCCCTCGGTGTCCTCCTCGTAGAAGAGCTTGAAGCCGGTGCGCACACCCTCGGGCTGGTTCTTGACCAGTTGCCGCCAGGTGTCGCGCTTCATCCCCGGCGAACCTATGCCGTCCGCGCTCTTGATGAGCACCACACCCGGCTGCGGGCGCAAGCGGGACTGGTCGCCGACGACGGACACGGCCACCTGGTGGAAGACGAGCGGCTTCTGCGGCAGGTCGTGTTCGTCGACGATCCCGGAGAGATAGCGGGCCACATCGGTGAGCTCCTTGCCGCTGGTGTGGCCGTAGGTGTCCCCCGGCACCTCGCCCGGACCCATCTCCCACTCCGGGTCCAGGGCTATGCCGACATCGGGGTGGACCAGCCATTCGCGCAGCGCCTTGACCTCGCCGAGGACCGAGGCCCGGCCCGGCTGGATGTTCAGCAGCAGCAGGGCACGGTGGCGCTTGGCCGCGTCGTGGAAGCGGCGGATCGTGTCGGAGGAGGTGCGTGAGCGGTAGGTGCCGTCGGGGCCCGCGCTGCTGTTGGCGACGGTCGCGAGGAGTTCGAGCACCGGCTGCGGTTCACGGTCCGCGGCGTAGGCGCGGGCGGTCTTCTCGATCTGCCGCACCTGGTCGTCGAGGTCCCCGACACCGAGCCGGCCGAGCGCGGCGGCCCCGGGCAGCCCGCAGTAGCCCACCAGCCGGTAGCGGGACAGCTCCCGGCCGCCTCGCGGCAGCTCGGGCCGCGGTTTCGGGGTGGGGGAGGGCTTGGACGGGGTGGCGGACGGGGAGCGGTCCGCCTTCGTGGACCCCCGCGGGCCCGCTCCGGAGGTGGAGCCGGCCGACTCCTCGCCGCAGCCGGCGAGCAGGCCGAGCCCGGCCGCCGCGGCCACCGAGAGCATGCCGCGCCGGCTCGGTGGCGGGGCCCCCGGTCCTCCGCCGCCGTCGCCGTGCCGTAGGGCGTCCTGCCCGGCCGATGCCCCGTCGGTCGTCGGCCTTCCGGATGTGCTGTGAGCCACGTTTCCCTCCGTCCGCGGTGCCGGGTCGGTGGACCGGGCACCGGTCTGTTGTGCGGGCCGATGGGTTGTCCGTGCCAGGCAGCCTGTCCGGTATGACGAAGGCGAAACGGAATAGTGTCCACCGGGCGGAGGGCATGCGTCGCTTTCAGCCCGGGCAGGCGAAGAGTGGTTGGGTACGGGACGTTCGAACAAGGTCGGCGAGGTCGCCGACCGGCTCCAACGCGTCCTGGAATACGCCCCCTTGGCGCTCCTCGGGGTCGAGTCAGCCGGCCGGTTCGGGCGGGCTCAGACGGCGGATCGGCGCGCCCTGAAGATAGGCGCTGATGTCCTCCACCACATCGCCGTAGAACCGCTCGTAGTTGTCCCGGGTGACATAGCCGAGATGCGGGGTGGCCAGCAGATTGGGCAGCGTACGGAACGGATCGCCCGGCGGCAGCGGCTCCCGCTCGAACACATCGACGCCCGCGCCCGCGATCCAGCCGTCCCGCAGCGCCTGCGCGAGCGCGGTCTGGTCCACGATCGCGGCGCGGGAGGTGTTCACCAGGAGCGCCGTGGAACGCATCCGCCTCAGTTCCGGCGCGCCCAGCAGCCCACGGGTGCGGTCGCTGAGCACCAGATGCACCGAGACGATGTCGCTGGTCTCCAGCAGTTCCTCCTTCGAGTCCGCCGCCCGGACCTCCGCCGCCTCCGCGCGCTCGGCCGTCAGGTTCTCGCTCCAGGCGGCCACCTCCATGCCGAAGGCCCGGCCGACCCGCGCCACCTGGGCGCCGATCCTGCCAAGACCCAGCAACCCCAGACGGCGGCCGTGCAGCTCGGTGCCGACGGTGCTCTGCCATGGCCCGCCGTCCCGCAGCGCCGTGCTCTCCGGCACCAGATGGCGGGCGAGCCCCAGGATCAGCGCCCAGGTGAGCTCGGCTGGCGGTCGCGAGTCGCCGCCCGTGCCGCATACGGCCACGCCATGGCGGGCGGCGGCCTCCAGGTCCACCGACGCATTGCGCATCCCCGTGGTGACCAGCAGTTTCAGCCGTGGCAGCCGGGCGAACAGCGACGCGGGGAAGGGAGTGCGCTCCCGCATGATGACCACGATCTCGCAGTCCCCGATCGCCTCGGCCACGGCCTCCTCACCGGCGATGTGCTCATGGACCGGCACCACGTCCACCGCGTCGAGCACCCCCGACCAGTCGGCCGCCGACAGCGCCACGTCCTGATAGTCGTCGAGCACGGCGCAGCGCAACTTCATGGGACTACCTCGACTACCTCGGTTTCCTCGGACAGGTACGGTGTTTCTACCACCTATGTGATGGCACCCTGGAAACGGGGGCCTGACACGTCGTCACCGCGTTTGCGGCGCCACCCTTCCGGATGACATCGGCGGTGCGGGCGTGGTTCCACAGACGTGTTTTTTCACCGAAAGTTGGCCTCTGATGGGGTGCTGAGACATGTGTGGTTGTTTTGCGTAGTGGCACACAGGGCACCGCACACCACTGACAGCAGGCATAATCGCTGCTGCGATGGGCGCAGACGCCCAGAAAGGGGACGAAGTGAAGTGAACGCGTTGAGCGCGGACAGCAGTGTCGGTTCGACCATCGAGGTGTTGGAGGCCGAACTCCCTCAGCTGCAGAAGCAACAGGAGGCACTCAAGGGTGATTTGGAGGCCGTCACCCAGCGGCTGGAGGCGGTCAGCACCGCCCTGAGCAGCCTGCAGACGCTCTCCACCTCGGCGGTGCCCGAGCAGGGCGGCAACGGAGCCCCGGTGGCGGAGCCCGTGGCCCAGCCGGCCGCGGAACCGGCCACCGAGGCCACGGCCGAGGCCACCGCGCCGGAATCCGCCGAGGACACGGCCACCACCGGCCGTACCTCCGCCGCCACCCGCAAGGCGGCCATCGGCCGTCAGCGCAGTGGCGGCAAGGCGGGCAAGGCGCCGGCCACCGGACGGGGCACCAAGGCGGCGGCCAAGAAGACCGCCGCCAAGAAGACCGCCGCGAAGACCGCGGCGAAGGCTCCCAAGTCCGCCAAGGCCACGGTGAAGGCCACCAAGGCCACGGCCAAGACCGCCAAGAGCACCAAGGCCGCGGAGAAGCCGGCGGAGAAGGCCACCAAGGAGACGGCCACCACCTCCGAGCGGTCCACCGGGCTCGCCGACAGCGTGCTGACCGCGCTGCGCAAGGCCGGCCGCCCCATGCGGGCCTCCGAGGTCAACGAGGCCCTGGGCCGCGACGAGTCCCGCACCAATGTGAACTCGGTGCGCAACACCCTCGAGCGGCTGCGTTCCTCGGACCGGGCCCAGCGCTCCGGCCGTGGCCTGTACGAGGCCACGGCCACCAGCTGAGGGTGCCGTCAGTTCACCGCCACCCATGTGTAGCGGTGTTCGGGACGGCCGGTGTCCCCGTACTTGAGCGTGAGGCTGATACGGCCCGCATGCTCGAGGTACTTCAGATAGCGCTGGGCCGTGGAGCGGCTGATGCCGGTGCGCTCCGCCACTTCATGGGCGGAGAGCGGGTGATCGGCCTGGTCCAGGACCCGGCGTATGAGGTCGACGGTGGGTGCGGAGTGGCCCTTGGGGAGGGCGGGACCGGAGGTGTCGGCGGCCGCGAAGGCGCCGAAGATCCGGTCCACCCTCTCCTGGCCGGTCTCGCCGCGCCCACCGACGCCCTCGAGGGTGCGGCGCAGCGCCGCGTAGCCGTCCAGCTTGGCCCGCAGCCCGGCGAAGCTGAACGGCTTGACCAGGTACTGGAGTGCGCCATGGCGCATGGCGGCCTGCACGGTGGCCACATCACACGCCGCCGTCACCATGATGACGTCGGCGTGGTGGCCGAGCTGGCGCATCCGGCGCACCAGGGTCAGCCCGGTCTCGTCCGGCAGGTAGTGGTCGAGCAGGACGAGGTCGACCGGGATGCGTTCGAGGGTCGCGAGGGCCTGGGCGGCGGTATGGGCGCGGGCGGTGACCCGGTAGCCGGGCACCTGGGCCACATATGCGGCGTTGATCTCGGCGACGTGGAAGTCGTCGTCCACGACAAGAACGTCGATCATCGTGACTCTCCTGCTGCGGTGAACTCATGCGTGGGTGTGTCGTCCCCGGTGAGGGCCTCGGGCAGGACGACGGTGAACACCGCCCCGCCACCCGCCCGGGCGGTGACCCGGGCCATCCCTCCGTATCGCTCGGCCAGCCGTCGTACCAGGGCCAGTCCGATGCCCCGGCCGCGCGGCGACACCGCGGCGGACGCCTCGTGGGCATCGGGGCCGTCCGGGGAGCCGGGAGGGGCGGGCCGTTTGGTGGACCAGCCCTCGGTGAAGATCTGTTCGCGCATCCCCGGCGGCACTCCTGGACCGGTGTCGCTCACCCGCAGCACGGCGGTGGTGCCCTCGGCCCTCAGCTCGACCTCGATGAGCGGGGTGGGCGAGCGGTGTGCGGCCACCGCGTCCAGGGCGTTGTCGATGAGGTTGCCGAGCACGGTCACCAGATCGCGCGGATCGACCACTCGCCCCGGCAGCCGCGTCGCGGGGGAGATCCGCAGGGCGACCCCGCGCTCGGCCACGATGGCCGACTTGCCGACCAGCAGTGCCGACAGCATCGGATCGTGCACCCGTTCGGAGATCTGCTCGGCCGAGGCGCGCCGGGCGTTGGTGAGCTCGGCCACGAACTGCGCCGCCCGCTCGTGCAGTCCGAGCTCCAGCAGCCCCAGCAGGGTGTGCAGCCGGTTGGCGTGTTCGTGGTCCTGGGCGCGCAGCGCGTCCAGCAGTCCGCGGGTGCTGTCCAGCTCGCGGCCCAGCAACTCCAGCTCGGTGCGGTCCCGCAGCGTCGCCACCGCCCCGCCGTCCTTGGTCGGCATGCGGTTGGCCACCAGCACCCGGCCGCCGCTGACGGTCAGGAGATCCGCCCCGTCCACCCGCCCCGCCAGCACATCGGTGGTACGGCCCGGGGGCAGTGACTCCTCCAGGGTGCGTCCGGTGGCGTCCGGGTGGATCCCGAGCAGCCGTCCGGCCTCGTCGTTGACCAGGCGGATCCGGCCCCGCCGGTCGAAGGCCACCACCCCTTCGCGGATGCCGTGCAGCATCGCCTCCCGCTCGTCGAGCAGCGCCGAGATGTCCGCGAACGCCACACCGTGGGTGCGGCGGCGCAGTTGGCGCGAGACGGCGATCGCCGCGAGGACGCCCACCGCGAGCGCCGCCCCGGCGTACAGCAGCAGCCGGGGCACCGCCGCCAGCAGCTGGTCGCGCACGCTGCCGTAGCCGATGCCCACCGACACCGCCCCGATGATCCGGCCGTCCCGGGCCCGCAGCGGCACCTTGGCGCGGGCCGAGCGGCCGAGCGTCCCCACGTCGATCTGGAGGACCTCCCGGCCGGAGAGCGCCTCGCGCGGATCGGTGGAGACGTGTTCGCCGATCCGGGCGGTGGTGGTGTGCGACCAGCGCACCCCACGGGAGTCCATCACCACGATGTACAGCGCCCCGGTGGACTGGCGGATCCGCTCCGCCGCCCGCTGCACCGGACCCGACGGGGTGGGCTTGGTGGCGGAGAGGTCCCGGGCGATGTCCGGATCGGCCGCGGTGGTCTGGGCGATGGCGAGCGCCTGGTGCATCGCCTGGTTGTCGATCTCGGAGCTGAGGGGGGCCAGGAACAGCGCGGTCGCCAGCACCATCACCCCGGCGGTGATGGACAGCTGCGCGGCGAGTACCTGGCCGGAGACACGCCGGGGCCATCGGATACGCATGATGGGCCCCCTGTCTCCCGTCTCGAGGTCCCGTTTGGTCCCGTACGCGAGCGGTAGTGCTTCGTCCGTTTATGGTGCTGTGAAGGCACCGTAAAGGCGCCCGGGGCGTATGCCCAGTCTCCGTAGCGTTTTCGTTGCGCGGGCGCGAGCAAAACGAGCAGAACGCGGTTTGTGAGCGCAAGGGCGCGTTGTGCTCACAAGACTGCCGCTGTGGCGCGGCTCACTCCTACTCTCCCGGCCATGAGCAGCCACACCAGCCCCGCCATCGAGCTGCGGGGAACGAGCAAGGCGTTCCGGACACCGTCCGGGGCCCTCCACACCGCGGTCAGGGATCTGGACCTGACCGTCGGACACGGTGAGTTCGTCGCCGTCGTCGGGCCCACCGGCTGCGGCAAGTCCACGACATTGACGCTGGTCAGCGGGTTGGAGGAGCCCACCGAGGGCGATGTGCTGGTGGCCGGTGAGCCGGTCCGCGGCATCGCCTCCAACGTGGGCTTCGTCTTCCAGCAGGACGCGGTGTTCCCCTGGCGCAGCGTGCTGTCGAACGTGATGGCCGGCCCGCGCTTCCGCGGTGTGCCCAAGGCGGAGGCGAAGGAGCGGGCCCGTGAGTGGCTGGCCCGGGTCGGCCTCACCTCCTTCGAGGACCGCTATCCGCACCAGCTCTCGGGCGGCCAGCGTAAGCGCGTGGCGCTCGCGTCCACCTTCGTCAACGACCCCGAGATCCTGCTCATGGACGAGCCGTTCTCGGCGCTCGACGTCCAGACCCGCGCGCTGATGTCGGACGAACTCCTGGAGCTGTGGGCGGGGACCGGCGCATGCGTCGTCTTCGTCACCCACGACCTGGAGGAATCCATCGCCCTGGCCGACAAGGTCGTGGTGATGACGGCCGGACCGGCCACCGTCAAGGAGGTCTTCGAGATCGATCTGCCCCGGCCCCGCAAGGTGGAGTCGGTGCGGCTGGAGCCGCGGTTCGTGGAGATCTACCGGGAGATCTGGTCCTCGCTCGGCGAAGAGGTCCGCATCACCCGTGAGAGGGGTGCCGTCGATGCCTGAGACCATCTCCGCCACGGCCGCCCCCGCCGTCGGCAAGACACCCCGTACCGAGCGCTCCAAAGCCCGGGCGCGCGCCGCCCGCAACCGCGCCATCCTCGTCCAGAGCACCCGGGCCCTGGTGCTCCTCGGCGTCATCGGGCTGTGGGAATGGCTGGCCCGCGCCTCCGTCATCGACCCCTTCAACTTCTCGATGCCCTCGAAGATCTGGGAGCAGCTCAAGCAGTGGGCGCTGCACGGCACCGCCCAGGGCTCGCTGTGGGAGCAGATCTGGTACACGCTCTACGAGGCGCTCCTGGGCTGGGGCATCGGCGTCGTGGCCGGTGTGGTCCTGGGGATCGCGTTCGGCCGGATCGCCTTCCTCGCCGATGTGCTCGGCCCGTACATCAAGGTGCTCAACGCGCTGCCGCGGATCGTGCTCGCGCCCATCTTCCTCATCTGGTTCGGCCTCGGCCCGGCCTCGAAGGTGGCCTCGGCCGTCGTCCTGGTCTTCTTCCCCGTCTTCTTCAACGCCTTCCAGGGCGCCCGGGAGGTCGACCGCAATCTGGTGGCCAACTCCCGGATCCTCGGCGCGAGCAACCGCCAGGTCACCCTCCAGGTGGTGATTCCCTCCGCCACCTCATGGATCTTCACCAGCCTCCATGTCAGCTTCGGCTTCGCCCTCATCGGCGCCATCGTCGGCGAGTACATCGGCGCCACCAAGGGGCTCGGCCTGCTGGTGTCCTCCTCGCAGGGCACCTTCAACGCCGCCGGTGTGTACGCCGCCATGGTGATCCTCGCCGTGGTGGCCCTGCTCGCCGAGGGGCTGCTGACCTTCCTGGAGAAGCGGCTCTTCCGCTGGAAGCCCGCCCAGCCCGGCGAGGACCGCTGAGCCCGCCTCCTTCTTCCCGGCTCCGGCTGAGCGCGCCTCCTGCTTCCCGGCTCCCGCTGAGCCCACCCCCCTTCTCCCCGCTCATCACCGCTCACAAGGACGTGACCTCATGCGCAGCAGTGCCAAGTTCTCCGCGGCCGCCGTCGCCGCGGCGCTCGCTCTGACCACCCTCACCGCCTGCGGCGGCGACTCCAGCGCCTCCGGCGGCGAGGACGGCAAGGTCAAGATCATGGTGGGCGGCCTGGACAAGGTCATCTACATGCCCGCGATGCTCACCCAGCGGCTCGGCTACTTCAAGGCGGAGGGCCTCAAGGTCCAGCTGCTCACCGAGCCCGCCGGGGTCCAGGCCACCACCTCGCTGGTCGCGGGCGATGTCCAGGGCGTCGTCGGCTTCTACGACCACACCCTCGATCTGCAGGTCAAGGGCAAGCAGGTGGAGTCCGTCGTCCAGCTCGCCCAGGCCCCCGGCGAGGTCGAGGTGGTCTCCAACAAGGCGGCGGGCGAGCTGAAGTCGCCCGAGGACTTCAAGGGCAAGAAGCTCGGTGTCACCGGTCTGGGCTCCTCCACGGACTTCCTCACCAAGTACCTCGCGGTCGACAGCGGCGTGAAGACCAGCGAGTTCACCCCGGTGGCGGTCGGCGCGGGCCAGACCTTCATCTCGGCCCTCAAGCAGGGCTCCATCCAGGGCGGGATGACCACCGATCCGACGGTCGCCCAGATCGTGGAGCAGAAGATCGGCAAGGTCCTGATCGACATGCGCACACCCGAGGGCTCCAAGCGGGCACTCGGCGGTCTGTACCCCTCCTCCTCGCTCTACATGAACACCGACTGGGTGAACGGCCACAAGGACACGGTGCAGAAGCTGGCCAACGCCTTCGTGAAGACCCTCAAGTGGATGTCCACCCACTCGGCCGAGGACATCGCCGCCAAGATGCCGAGCGACTACGCGCAGGGCGGCGCGAAGCTCTACGCGGAGGCCATCAAGAGCACCCTGCCGATGTTCACCAAGGACGGGGTGATGCCGGCGGACGGCCCGGCGACCGTCGAGCGCGTCCTCAAGGCCTTCAACCCCAATCTGAAGAACGCCACGGTGGATCTGAAGAAGACCTACACCACCGAGTTCGTCAAGAAGGCGGGCTAGTTCAGGGGGCGTCCGGCGGGTCTTGACGCCCGCGGCGGGCTGTTCCCCGCCCCTTCCCTCAACTGGGGCTCCGCCCCAGACCCCGGGTACCCACAGTGTTGGAACCCCAGGGTGCACCGGGGGGGGTGGCGGGGAGAAAGATTCACCCC
>NZ_JBHYVB010000033.1:32747-46844 GCF_042750115.1 Streptomyces sp. NPDC059455 | reverse complement strand
CCCCGGCCGGTCCCACCAGGGGGGGGCCGCCCCCTGCCCCGCGGCCCCAGGTGGTGCACCCCCGGGGGTCCCCGGGGCCGGTTGCGCGGAATGACAGTTCCGCGCCCGTGGCGGGCGGGTGTTTTCTCCCTGGTTCACGAAGACGTGCCGGGTGGCCGGGCGGAAGGCTGTGCGGCGTCACTCCGCATCCCTTCCGAGGAGGAACACCGCATGACCCGACACGGAAGCAGACGCGTCACCGCGCTGCTGGCCTGTACCGCGGCCCTCACCGGTGCCGCCCTCAGCACCGGTGGGGCCGCTCAGGCGGCGGCCCCGGCGAAGGCGCCGACGGCGACCACCTGCACCGACCCCAAGACGGGCGTCCCGCTCACCGCCACGATCGAGGGGGACAAGAACGCCAATGCCATCTGGGGCACCCCGGGCAGCGTCGTCAACGCCTTCTCGGGGGACGACTGGGTCTTCTCCGACCTGATCAGCACCTCCGCCGTGGTCTGCCTTGGTGACGGCTCGGACAACTTCAACCCCAGCGACCCGACCAATGTGTCGGTGGGGACGTACTTCGGCGTGAGCGGCCAGAACGGCAACGACAACATCACGGGCGGCACCGGCAACGACTACCTCTTCGGCGACAGCCCCGACAACGCGTCCCACTCCGGCAACGACACCCTGATCGGCGGTCCCGGCTACGACGTGGCCAACGGCGGCCCGGGGATCGACCGCTGTGACGCCGAAGTCGAGATCAACTGCGAGCTCTGAGGACGGGCGGCGGGGGGGCTCGTAGGCCGCCGGGGGATTCCCGGGCGGCCTACGTCCCGTCGGCGCACCGGCCTCATGCCGTCCAGGCGCCGGAGGCGGCCCTGGCGACCACGGTGCTCAGGATGCGTACGCCACGGGCGGATCCGGGGTCGACATCGGTGAGCCGGCGCACCCGCTGAAGACGGTAGTCCAGGGTCCGCGGATGGATGTTCAGCGCGGCGGCCGTGTTCCTGCGGTGCATGTCATGGGCGTAGTACGTCTCCAGAGTGGCGAGCAGCTCGGGGCCCCGGGCGAGGGTCCGGGCCATGCCGGACAGCCAGCTGTCGATGTCGCGGTCCTCGGCGACGGCCAGTTCGATGAAGACATCGGCCAGGGTGTGCAGGCGGCGGGGCACGGGCTGGAGCGGAGCCGCCAGACTGATGCGCCGGGCACGGGCGTACGCGTCGGCCAGCGCGCGGGCGCGGCCCGTACTGGTGCCGACCGCGCAGGGCCGCGCCACCGCCTCGCCCGCGTCGCGCACAAAGGCGAGCGCCCGCTCCCGTGCCGACCAGCCGCGGCCCGGCCGGGCCACATCAGGGGCGCGGTCCTGGTCGACGGGCACCAGGGCCACCAGTTCCTCCGCCCGGGGCCAGGCGATCGGCATCCGGTGATGGGCCAGCAGGGCTTCGACGATCCCCTCGCGCCCTCCGGCGGCCGGAGCGGGCCGCCCGGGGACGCGGAGGACCACCACCTCGTACGACGCGGCCGGGGTCATGCCGACGGCGCGGGCGAGGCCCGGGGCCAGGGTGTCGTCGGTGAGGAGGGCCGTGGCGAGGGCGCCCACCCGGGCGACGAAGGGGAGGCGGCGCTTCTGCTCCGCCGCATGGCCGCGGGTGTAGGCGTCGATGCCGCGGGTGCCCTGCGCGGTGAACCAGACCATGACCCGCATCAGTTCCTCGGTGTTCTCCGGGCCGGACGCCTCCTGGATCTCCCGGAGCATGAGGTTGGTGTGCAGACCGAGGACCCGCCGCCGGGACGCGGCGGACATCCCCGTCCTGGCCCGTGACGCGCCCATCGACGCGATGTGGTCGAGGTCCTCCTGAGCGAGGGGGGTTCCCTCGGGGGCTAAGTCCAGGGTGCGGCGTCTGAGCCAGACCGCGTAGTCCAGCGCCTCGGCTCGTCGCCGGCCGTCGTGCTCCACGAACCGGTACTCGGGGATCTCCTGTCCGTAGACCTCCACTTCGTGACGCGCGTCGTCCAGGGTGCGCCGGGCCAGCTCGGCGAAGAGATGACTTCCCATCGGGTGGTGCCTCCGTCAGTCGTTCGGGAACTCCCGCGGGACCGCACGGGGACAACTCGCGCGCGGGGGGCGGTGCTCCACGCGGCGTTCCCGAGGTCGAATGGGTCGAGGCCGAGCATGCCACCAGTCGCCGTCGGCCGGTCGGCATCGCATGCGCGGAATCTCACCTCGCGGCCGTCCGGGCCACCGCGTCGGTCAGCCGGACGGCGGCGTCGTCGGCGAACAGCCGGCGGCCCGCGGCGATGCGGCGCTCCCGCCACGCGGAGGGCTCGGTGAGCGCATCGAGCAGCCGCAGCAGCTCCCACGAGTCCCGCGCGTGGTCCGAGAGCCCCAGCGCGGCCATCCGCCGGACGCCCTCGCGGCCATGGCCCGGGATGGGGCGGTAACCGATCACGGGCACCCCGGTGGCCAGCGCCTCCAGCGCGGTCTGACCGGCCGCGTTGTCCACCACGGCCCGTACGGAGGCGAGCAGACCCGGCATGTCCGGCTCCCAGCCGAGGGCCGCCACCTCCGGGCGGCGCGACAGCTCGGCGCGCAGCCGTTCGTCCCGGCCGCACAGCACCACCGGCAGATACCCCGCCCCGGACATCAGCCGCGCGGTGTCCGCCACGCGTGTGCCCGCGCCCCACGCCCCCACGGACAGCAGCACCGGCGGCCTCCCGGGCGCGAGCGCGCCCAAGCGCCGCCGCCACCCCGCCGCCCCCCGCGCCGGGCCGAAGAAGCGCGCCGCCACCACCGGCCCGGTGGCCACCGACGGGCGGCCCAGCGCCCGGCGCACCGTGTCCGCGGCGTCCGGGGTGACACACAGATGCAGATCGTTGCCCGGGTGCAGCCACTGGCGGTGCACCGCGAAATCGGTCACCACCACCGCGCTGGGCACCCCCAGGGCCCCGCGCGCCCGCAGCCTGCCGGTCAGCTGCGCGGCCAGATGGAACACCGGGACGACGACATCCGGCCGCTCCCGCTCCACCAGCGCCAGCAGCCGGTCCTCGGCGAGCGCCGCCAGCGGGGCGCTGCCCGGCCGGGGGCCCTTGCCGGGGCGGAAGAACGCCCGGTAGATGCCCTCGTACACCACCGGGGCGCGGCGGATGGCCGTCCGATAGAACGAGCGCAGCCCCGCCCCGATCCGGTGCGGCAACAACTCCAGCACATCCACCCGGCCGGCCCCCTGCCCCCGGTCCTCCAGCCTGCGGACCAGCTCAGCGGCGACCGCGTCATGTCCGGCTCCCATCCCGGCGCTGACAACGAGAAAGCGTGCCGGCAGCGGGTGCATGACCACCTCCGATGGTGCGAGGCGCGGCTCCTCATGGCTCACTGGAGGTATCCGCTCCGCATGCCGTCAAACCGCGCGCTCGACGGCCGGTGACCCAGGACCAGGTGCCCCAGGACCAGCGGCCGGTCGGCGGCGAGACAGGGAGATGCCATGATCCGCCCCCTCCCGGACACACCCCTGGATCGCGGCCAGGTGCGGGACACCGGGCATCCGGCGGCCACCGGGACGAGGGTCGCGCTGGTGACCGGCGCCTCTTCGGGCATCGGGGCCGCCATCGCCGACCGGATCGCGGCCGAGGGCGGATGGCGGCTGCTGGTCAGCGGCCGCCACCGGGAACGGCTCGACCGCGTGGCCGCCAGGACGTCGGCCCTCGCCCTCCCCGTCGACCTGGCCGCACCGGAGGGTCCGGAGGCGCTCTTCAGGGACGCCCTCCGGGCCGCCGGACGGGTGGATCTGCTGGTCGCGGGGGCGGGCGTGGGCTGGGCGGGCCCCTTCGCCACCATGCCGCCCGCCGCCATCGACCAGGTGGTCCGCGTGGACCTGCTCGCCGCGATGCGCCTGGTCCGCATGGTCGTCCCCCGGATGGAGGCCGAGCGGCGCGGACACATCGTGCTGATCGGCTCGGTGGCCGGGACCGTCGGGGTGCGTGGCGAGGCGGTGTACTCCGCGGCCAAGGCGGCCCTCGGCGTCTTCGCCGACGCCCTGCGCCACGAGCTGGGCCGGGCCGGTGTGCGCGTCACCCATGTGGTCCCCGGCGTGGTGGACACCCCGTTCTTCGCCCGGCGCGGCGCCCCGTACACCCGGCGGCTGCCCCGCCCGCTGCCGCCCGAGCGGATCGCCGACGCGGTCTGGGACGCGGTCGAGCGCGGGCGGGACGAGGTGTACGTACCGGCCTGGATGCGGCTGCCCGCGGTGGTCCGGGCCCTGGCCCCCCGGCTGTACCACCGCTTGGCCACACGCTTCGGGTGACCCCCGGTGAGCGCCCTGACCGTCGTACTGGCCCTGCTGTCCGCCCTGGGCAACGGCGCGGCCTCGGTACTGCAGCGGCGGGCCGCGATGGACCAGGCCCGGGAGGAGCGGGGCGACGACGGGCCGATGCGGAACCTGCTGCGGCTGGCGCGGCTGCTGCGCCGCCCGTTCTGGCTGGCCGGTCTCGCCGCGATGATGGTGTCGGCGGTGGCGCAGGTGGGCGCGCTGGCGGTCGGGCGGCTCTCCGTGGTCCAGCCGCTGCTGGTCAGCGAGCTGCTGTTCACCCTGGTGGTCGGCAGTCTGGTGTTCCGCCACCGCCCGGACGGCCGGACCTGGCTGTCGTTCGTGATGCTCGCCGCCGGGCTCGCGCTCTTCCTGGTGGCGGCCGACCCCTCCAGCGGTTCGCCCACGGCACGCAACGGCCGCTGGATGCCCGTGGGCGTGGTGGTGGCCATCGTCGTGGGTGCCCTGATCGCGGTGGCCCGGGTGCTGCGCGGGGCCGCGCGCGCCGTCACCCTGGGCAGCGCCACCGCCGCCTGCTTCGCCTGCACGGCGGCGCTGATCAAGGAGTTGACCGGGCGGTTCGCCGGTGGGGTGGTGGCGGTGCTCACCGACTGGCCGCTGTACGCGGTGTGCGCCGTGGGACTGCTGAGCTTTCTGCTGCTGCAGAGCACCCTGCGCGCGGGCACCCTGGCCGCCTCGCAGCCCGCGCTCACCCTCGGCGACGCCCTGGTCAGCATCGCGCTGGGCTGGATGCTGTTCGGCGAGCGCATCGAGCTGGGGCCGCGCATCGTGCCCGAAGTGGCCGGGATCCTGCTGATGGCGGCCGGCATCGTGGGCCTGACCCGCTCGCCCGCCATGTGCGGCGGCTGGGACCGGGCCGTCCCCGAACCGCCGCGGAACGCCGGGACACCGCTCCCCGGCGGGCGGAGCGGCCCTGGCGGGCGGAGCGGCCCCGGCGGCGAGGGGACACCATGAGCGTGCGCCACCGCTCCGGTGTCCTGGTGCGCAACGCCGCGCTGCTCGCGGCGGCCGCGCACCTCGCCCCCGCCGGCACCTGGCTGCCCGGGCCCCGGGGCGTCCTGTTCCCCGCCCTGGCGGGCCGCGGGCGGCGCGACCATGTGGCCCTCACCTTCGACGACGGACCCGATCCACGCACCACCCCGCGCTTCCTCCAGGTGCTGGACGAGCTCGGCGTCCGCGCCACCTTCTTCGTCCTGGGGGACGGCGTGACGCGCTTCCCGCACACCACGCTGGAGATCGTCCGCCGGGGCCATGAGCTCGCCGTCCACGGCTGGACCCACAGCCGCCCCTGGCTGCCCATGGTGTCCCGGGACGCCCACGAGGTGGCCCGGGCCGCCCGCGCGATCCGGCTGGCCACCGGCGCGGTGCCGCGGTGGTACCGGCCGCCGTACGGCATTCTCACCGGTGGCCGCTGGCTGGCGGCGGCCCGGTCCGGACTCACCCCCGTCCTCTGGTCGGCCTGGGGGCGCGACTGGACCGAGGACGCCACCCCGGGGTCGGTGGCCGCCGCCGTACGGCGCGATCTGCGCGGCGGGGCCACCGTTCTGCTGCACGACACCGACCGCGCCGCGGCCACGGGCTGCTGGCGCGCCACGCTGGCCGCGCTGCCCGTGGTGGTGGCGGAGTGCCGGGCAGGGGGGCTGGCGGTGGGGCCGCTGGCCGAGCACGGGATACGCCGATGACCTCAGCCGTCGCGCAGACGGGCCATCTTCCGGGGGTCCACGATCCGGTCGAAGTCCTCGGCGCCGATATGGCCGCTGGCGATGGCCGCCTCGCGCAGGGTCGTTCCCTCGGCGGCGGCCTTACGGGCGATCTCGGCGGCCCTGTCGTGGCCGATCCGCGGGGACAGCGCGGTGACCAGCATCAGCGAACGGGCCAGATACTCGTCGATCCGCTCGCGGTTCAGCTCGATGCCCTCGACGCAGTACGCGCGCAGCTTCTCGCAGGCGTCGGCGAGGATGCGGGCGGAGTGCAGGAAGTCGCTGATGACCAGTGGCCGGGCCGCGTTGAGCTGGAAGTTCCCCCGGGTGCCCGCGTGTGCCACGGCGGCGTCGTCGGAGAGCACCTGGGTGCACACCATCATCATGGCCTCGCACTGCGTCGGGTTGACCTTGCCGGGCATGCTGGAGCTGCCGGGCTCGTTCGCGGGCAGCGTCAGCTCCCCGATCCCGCCGTGCGGGCCGGAGGCGAGCCAGCGGATATCGTCGGCGATCTTCATCAGGGGGACGGCGAGGCCCCGCAACCCGGCGGAGGCGGCCACCATGGTGTCCACACCGCTCTGCGCCGCGAAGGAGTTGGACGCCACCTTGAACGGATGGCCGGTGGCCCCGGCGATCTCCCGCGCCACCGCCGGGCCGAAGCCCTCGGGGGCGCCCAGACCGGTGCCGACCGCCGTGCCACCGATGGCGAGCTGGTACAGATCCGGCAGGGTGGCCCGCAGCCGCTCCAGCGCGTCGGAGAGCTGGGCGGCGTAGCCGGACCACTCCTGCCCCACGGAGAGGGGGACCGCGTCCCGCAGATGGGTGCGGCCGGTCTTGACGATGTCGTACCAGGCGCGGGACTTGGCGGCGATGGCCTCCTGGAGCAGGCTGACCTGTGGCAGCAGCGGGTCGTGCAGGACGCGCACCGCGGCGATGTGCATGGCCGTGGGGAAGGTGTCGTTGGAGGACTGGCCCAGATTGACGTGGTCGTTGGGGTGCACCGGCTCCTTGCTGCCCAGGACGCCGCCGACCAGCTGGATCGCGCGATTGCTGATGACCTCGTTGACGTTCATATGGGTCTGGGTGCCGGAGCCGGCCTGCCACACATACAGCGGGAAGTGGTCGTCCAGCGCGCCGGAGACCACCTCGTCGGCCACATGCGCGATCAGATCCGCCTGCCACCCGGCCAGCCGCCCCTCCCGGCCGTTGACCAGCGCGGCGGCCTTCTTCACATAGCCGTACGCGTGGTAGACCGCCTTGGGCACGCGGTCGTCACCGATCGCGAAGTGGACCAGGGCCCGCTGGGTCTGGGCGCCCCAGTACCGGTCGGCCGGGACTTCGACGCTCCCCAGCGCGTCCGTCTCCCGTCGGGTGCCGGTGGCGTCGATGCGGGTGGGCAGGTCCCGCACCCTCGGGGTGCCCTGGGCGCCCCGGCGCCGGTGGGGCGTGTTCATCGCGCGCTCTCCCAGACGGATGGCAGCCCATCCATACGCACACTCCGCATCACGGCTGTTGCCCTCCCCGCCAGTGTCGCTCCGCACCGGCCCGGCCGCATCCGGCACCGACGCTGCCCGCCAGGCCAGCAGCCATGACCGGTAACCCCGATCGTGTCCGGCCCTCGAGCCCGGGCACACTGCCGCCAGGCCGGTCTCCAGGGTTGGCCGCATGATCGGGAGCATGCGCAGCTGCTTCATCGGGGATTGCTACGTCCAGGGGATCGGCGACCCGGAACACCGGGGGTGGGTCGGCAGGGTGCTGGAGGCGACCGGTGGGGACATCACCGGCTTCAACCTGGGCGTCAGGCGTAACACCTCCGAGGATGTCCTGCGTCGCGGCCGACAGGAGATCCTGCCGCGGACGTGCCCCGTTCCGACAACCGGCTCGTCCTTTCCTTCGGCAGGCCGGCGACGGCGCGCACCCGGGCAGGGGCGGCTATCAGAGGCCGGCCGATCTCATCGGCGCCGGGCAGTGGTGTGAAATGGCCACGACGGGTGTGGCGGTGTGGTCACGGTAGGCGTGGCGGTGGTGGTCACGGTAGGTGTGGCCGCGGTAGGCGTGGCCACCGCCGTCTCACGCCGGTTGCCAGATCCGGGCGAGCGTCGAGGCGGTGAGAAGCTGCTCGGGGTCCCCCTGTCCGACCAGGTGACCGTCGTGGAGCAGGAGGCAGGTGTCGGCCGAGCGTGCGGCTTCCAGGTCGTGGGTGGCCTGGACGACGGTCACTCCGTCGGTGACCAGCTCCGTCAGCAGCGTCGCGATCCGCTCTCGTGCCTCGGGGTCGAGTCCCGTGGTGGGCTCGTCCAGCAACAGGAGGTCCGACTCCTGGGCGAGCCCTTGGGCGATGAGGGCGCGCTGCCGCTGTCCGCCCGAGAGTTCTCCGAGCTGGCGTGTGGCGAGGTCGGTGATGGCCAGCCGTTGCATGGCGGTGTCCACCGTGGCGCGGTCCAGCCGGGTCAGTCGGCGCCACGGTCCGCGGTCGCCCCAGCGCCCCATCTCGACGGTCTGCCTGACCGTCAGCGGCAGTGCGTCACCGACGGCGCCGCGCTGCGGGACGAACGCCGGTGGCCGGTCGCCGTCGTGGCGGAGCTCGCCTGATGTCGGCCGGATCACACCGGCCAGGACCCCGAGCAGGGTGGACTTCCCGCTGCCGTTCGGGCCGACGAGCGCCGTGATGGCCAATGCCGGTATGTGGGCGTCGAGTTGATGGAGGACGGCGCGGCCGGGGTAGCCGGCGGACAGCTCGCGGAAGCGGACGCGGGGTGAACGGTCCTTGGCGGTGGCGGGAGAGGACCCCTGTTCTTTGAACATGGTTTTCATTGTAGTGTGCTCGCATGGAGTGGTTGACGGGTCCCTTCGAGGTGACCTTCGTGCAACGGGCCCTGTGGGGCGGGATGTTGGTGTCGGCGATCTGCGCCCTGGCAGGCACCTGGGTGGTGCTCAGGGGGATGGCCTTCCTCGGCGACGCCATGTCCCACGGGCTGCTGCCGGGAGTCGCGCTGGCCGCGCTGATGGGTGGCAATCCGCTGGTGGGGGCGGTGCTGAGCGCGGCCGTGATGACGGTCGGCGTCACCGCGCTCGGCCGCACCCCCAGGCTGTCCCAGGACACCGGGATCGGCCTGCTCTTCGTGGGGATGCTGTCGCTCGGCGTCATCATCGTGTCGCGCTCGCAGTCCTTCGCGGTCGACCTGACCGGGTTCCTCTTCGGTGACGTCCTCGCCGTCCGTGAAGAGGACCTGGCGCTGCTGGGCGCGGCGCTGCTGCTGGCGCTCGCCGTCTCGGCCCTCGGCCATCGGGCCTTCCTGGCCCTGGCGTTCGACCCGCGCAAGGCCAGGACGCTCGGTCTGCGCCCGCGCCTGGCCCACGCCGTGCTGCTCGGCCTGCTGGCGCTGGCCATCGTCGCCTCCTTCCACATCGTGGGCACGCTGCTGGTCCTCGGCCTGCTCATCGCTCCGCCGGCGGCCGCTCTGCCCTGGGCGCGCAGTGTGCGGGGCGTGATGGTCCTCGCGGCGCTGCTCGGCATCACCGCCACCTTCGGCGGCCTCCTGCTGTCCTGGCACCTGAGCACCGCGGCCGGGGCGACCGTCTCGGCCCTCGCGGTGAGCCTGTTCTTCCTCTCCCATCTGGTATCCGGCCTCCACCACCGCCGCCGTGCCCGCCTGCCCGGCGCTCATGCCGCGACAACCGACTGAAAGAAGCCTGAGGCGATCCCCTTGTCGATACGAAGAAACGCCACCGCTCGGGCGTCGGCCGCCTTCGCGGCCGTGGCGCTGCTCTCCACGGGCTGTGCGGGCCAGGACGGCGACGCGTCCGCCCCGGAAGCGAGGTCCTCGGCCTCCACTCCGCACGGGTACGTGGCGGGGGCACAGGAGACCGCCGAGCAGCAGTCCCGACTGCTGCTCAACGACCCGGAGACCGGCGACACCCGGGTACTCGACCTGATCACCGGAAAGGTGCACGAGGTGTCCCGGAGGGCGGGCACCACCGAACTCACCACGGACGGCCGGTTCGGCTACTTCCACAGCGCGGGCGGTACGCACGTCCTCGACGGCGGCGCCTGGATGGTGGACCACGGTGATCATGTGCACTACTACCGTGCGCGGATCCGCGACGTCGGACGGATCCCCGGCGGCCCCGGAAGCCAGGTCCGCGGCGACGCCGCCGTGGCCGCGGTGACCGACGAGGTGGGCCGGGCCACGATCTACCGCCGGACCGAATGGGAGAAGGGAAAGCTCGGATCCTCCCGCGCGCTCGCCGGAGCCCATACCGGCACTGTCGTGCCGTACGCGGAACACCTGCTCGCTCTCACCGACGACGAGAAGGGCGCGCCGAAGGTGGTGGTGTACGACCGCGCGGGCAAACGCGTCGCGTCGCCGGACGCGGCGTGCGAGGACCCTCGGGGCGACGCCGTCACCCGGCGCGGAGTCGTCCTCGGATGCGCGGACGGCGCCCTGCTCGTACGCGAATCCGACGGCAGGTTCACGGCCGAGAAGATCGTCTACGGACGTGACGTGCCCGAGAAGGAACGGGCCGCGGACTTCCGCCACCGGGCCGGCAGCGACACGCTCACGGCACCGGCCGGGGACCGGGCCGTATGGGTCCTGGACATCACCGAGCGCACCTGGACACGGGTGAGGACCGGGCCCGTGGCCGCCGCGAACACCGCGGGCGAGGGCTCCGTCCTGATCGTCCTCCAGGCCGACCGGTCGCTCCACGGCTACGACATCGCCACCGGCAAGCACATGTCCCGGACCAAGCCGCTCCTGACGGATGCCCCCGAGGGCGGCACCGACGGGGCCTCCGGACCGGTCATCGAGATCGACCGCAGCCGCGCCTATCTCAACGACCCGGCGGGCAAGCGCGTGTACGAGATCGACTACAACGACAACCTGCGCATCGCGCGCTCCTTCGGCCTGGACATCGAGCCGGACCTGATGGTGGAGACCGGGCGATGACGGCACGGACGCGAGCGGCGCGGCGGCCGCACACTCTGCTGCTCGTCCTGCTCACGCTCGTCTGCGCCGGTGGGGCGACCGCCTGCGCGAACGGCGACGACCGGCCCCGAGTCGTGGTGACGACCAACATCCTCGGCGACATCACCCGGGAGGTCGTCGGCGGCGAAGCCGAGGTCACCGTGCTGATGAAACCGAACGCCGACCCGCACTCCTTCGGTCTGTCGGCCGTGCAGGCCGCCGAACTGGAGCGCGCCGACCTCGTGGTCTTCAACGGGCTGGGCCTGGAGGAGAACGTACTGCGGCACGTGGCCGCCGCCCGCGAGTCCGGCGCGGCCACCTTCGAGGTCGGCAAGGCGGTGGACCCCCTCACCTTCCAGGCGCACGACGACGGTGGCCGCGAGGGGGAGGCCGGGCAGCCCGATCCGCACTTCTGGACCGACCCCGACCGGGTGCGCGAGGCCGTCGGCATGATCGCGGACCGGGTGGTGGAGCACGTGGACGGCGTGGACGAGAAGGCGATCCGCGACAACGCCGCCCGCTACGAAGAACATCTCGCCGGCCTCACCACGTGGATGGAGAAGTCCTTCGACGGCATCCCCCGGCAGCGGCGGGCGCTGATGACCAACCACCACGTCTTCGGCTATCTCGCCGACCGCTTCGACTTCCGGGTGATCGGCGCGGTGATCCCCAGCGGTACGACGCTGGCCTCGCCCAGCTCCTCCGATCTGCGCTCGCTCACCCTGGCCATGCGCAAGGCCGGGGTGCACACCGTCTTCGCCGACTCCTCCCAGCCCAAGCGGCTGGCCGAGGTGCTGCGCACGGAGCTGGGCGGCCAGGTGAGGGTCATCGAGCTCTACTCCGAATCGCTGACCGAAAAGGGCAAGGGCGCCGGCACCTATCTGCAGATGATGCGCGCCAACACCACCGCCATGACCGACGGCCTGACCGGCGACTGACCCCCTGCGGACACCGGCCGGCCCGCCGTCGACCACCCACACCCCACGCCGCGGCATCGCGGCCCGGAAGGGAACACACCGGTGAACAAGCCGATACGCGACAGAGCCCTCACGGGCACGGTCCTCGCCCTGGCGGCTGCCGCCGTCCTGACCGCTTGCGGGGGAGAGGACACCTCCTCGTCCGGCGCGAAGGCCCGGGACCGTGCCGGCACGAAGGCCGCCGAGGTCAAGGACCCGCTGGTCGCCACGTTCGACGGCGGGCTGTACGTCCTGGACGGCGAGAAACTGACACTGGCCAAGACGATTGAGCTGCCCGGCTTCAACCGCGTCAACCCGGCCGGTGACGACTCCCATGTCATCCTCTCCACCGACAGCGGTTTCCGCGTCATGAACGCCGCAGAACAGACCCTGACCGACATCACCTACCAGGGCGCCAAACCCGGGCACGTGGTACGGCACGCGGGCAAGACGGTCCTGTTCACCGACGGCACCGGTCAGGTCGAGGTCTTCGACCCCGACGACCTCGCCGGCGGCAAGGAGCCTGAAGGCCGCGGCTACACCTCCGCCGAGCCGCACCACGGCGTCGCCATCGAACTGAGCAATGGCGAACTCCTCAGCACCCTCGGCAACGAGGAGAAGCGCACCGGCGTCCTCGTTCTGGACAAGAACAACAAGGAGATCAAGCGCAACGAGAACTGCCCCGGAGTCCACGGCGAAGCCGCGGTCAAGGGCGAGGCCGTCGCCGTCGGCTGCGAGGACGGCGTCCTGATCTACAAGGACGGCGAGTTCACCAAGGCCGACGCCCCCGACGACTACGGCCGCATCGGCAACCAGGCGGGCAGCGACGCGTCACCGGTCCTCCTGGGCGACTACAAGACCGACCCGGAAGCCGAACTGGAGCGGCCGACCCGTGTGTCGCTGATCGACACCGGGACCGGGAAGCTGCGCCTCGTCGACCTGGGCACCAGCTACTCGTTCCGCTCGCTGGGGCGCGGACCCCATGGCGAGGCACTCGTCCTCGCCACGAACGGCACCCTCCATGTGATCGACCCGGAAACGGGCAAGGTGGAGAAGGAGATCCCCGTCGTGGACGAGTGGCAGGAGCCGCTGGACTGGCAGCAGGCCAGGCCCACCCTCTTCGTCCGCGGACACACCGCGTACGTCTCCGAACCGAACAAGCGCAAGGTGTACGCCGTCGACCTCGAATCGGGCGACAAGCTCGCGTCGGTGACCCTGCCGAAGAGCACGAACGAGCTCTCGGGCGTCGCCGCGGACCACTGAGCTTCTTCAGCGGTGCCGCTCCGGGGTGAGTACGGCTTTGGCGATTGACGTCATGCGGTTCGGGCTGCAGCGGGCGTGAGGCCGTGGTGCGGCCGGGGCTTGACGCCGGTGGTGACCCAGGGACCTCCTCCTTGGCAGGCGAGGTCGGCCAGGAAGGGGGTGCCCTGGCGTTCGCAGATACGGATGATCCGGTGGGTGTGAAGGAGCTCAGTGAGCGGGGCGGGGCAGTACGGCAAGGGCTGTCCGGGCTATATCGGTCAGCGTCTCCTCGCTCGCTCCGGCCTTGCCCAGCGCTTCGATGCCGCGCAGTACGGCGAGCACCAGCGCAGCCAGCTTTCCCGGATCCGCGTCCGCGGCAATATCGCCATTGCGCTGACAGGCTGCGATGTCGTCCTCCAGTAGCGCCCGCAGCGCCTCAATGGCCGCGCGCGCCCGCTTGGCCACCGTCTCGTCGTGTTCGGCCAGCTCGGCGGCGCCCTTGGCCAACAGACATCCGCGGCGGGCGGTGTCCGCGGCAGTCGCCGCCGCCACCGCGTACACGTGGGCGGACAGCCGCGCGTAGGCGTCCGCGTCGTTGCCGCGCAGCTGCCGGCTCACAGCGTCGACGACGGAGCCGCAGTAATCGTCGAACACACGGTGGAACAGTTCCTGCTTTCCGCCGAACGCGCCGTACAGGCTGCCTTTGCCGAGCCCCGTTGCCTCGGCGATGTCTTCCATTCGCGTGGCGGCGTACCCACCCGACCAGAACCGCTCCCGGGCAGTGTCCAGTACCTGCTGCTCGTCGAACTTCCTAGGTCGTGCCATGGGGACAGCTTAGCCATTCTTGACTGGGGTGGGGGGGTGGGGGGGGGGGTGTGTGTGGTGGGGGGGCGTTATGTGAGTGTGGGGGGGGGTGTGAGAGGGAGAGAGG